>CAYGST010000234.1:0-7369 GCA_964352415.1 uncultured Planctomycetaceae bacterium
TCGCGGTGCCGCTGCTGGTGGAGGCGTACGGCGGCCGCCTCCTGGCCCTTAGCCGCCGCCTGTGCGGCAACGCCGACGAAGCCGAAGACCTGGTCCAGGAAACGTTCCTCCAGGCCTTCCGCAAGTGGGACCAGTTCGAAGGCCGCTCGAAGCCCTCCACCTGGCTCTTCACCATCGCCTCGCGCCTCTGCCAGCGCATGCACCGCAAGCGCGTCGGCGAACCCGACCACACCGAGTCCCTCGAGCAGCTCCTGCCCTTCGGCGAGGAACGCATCGGCGTCGTTCCCCGCGGCGACGACGTCCTCGAAGCCCAGTTTCGCCGCGAAGGCCGCGAACGCGTCGAACAAGCCATCGCCGGCCTCCCTGCGGACTTCCGCATGCCGCTCGTCCTGAAGGAGCTCGTCGGCATCTCCGTCAAAGACGTGGGCGCGATCCTCGAGCTCAACCCGGCGACGGTGAAGACCCGGCTGCACCGCGCGCGGCTGCGCGTGCGCAAGGCGCTCGAGGAAGCCCTCCCACGCGAGGCCGTGCCGCAGCCGATCTACTCCCGCCAGATCTGCATGGACCTCCTGCAGGCGAAGCAGGAGTCCCTCGACCTCGGGACCCAGTTCGAGTTCCCCGACCAGCTCGTGTGCGACCGCTGCGCGGAGGTCTTCGCGACGATGGACCTCTCGCTCGATCTGTGCCGCGAGCTTGCGCGTGGTGAGCTACCAGCGGAGCTGCGCGAGACGCTCCTCACGAGCTTCGCCGCCGAGGCCTGACGCGGCGACCGCGGGCGGACATGGACCGCGCGCGACGGAATCGAAGCCCGCCGCGCGCGAGTCCCTTGGGCTCACTGCCAGGTGACGGCCCAGCCGTTCGTGAAGTTGAAGCCGCCCGAGTTGCAGACGTTGCCGGTGTCGCGGTACCAGTACTGGTAGTTCAACGCCTGGCCGGGCATGGCGTTCGCCCCGAAGCCCGTCTGCGTCACGTTGCCGTTCGCGTCGGTCGCGTTGACGCCGTAGCGCAGGCTCGAGTTCGAGCACAGCAGGCCGTCCCCTGCCGGGACGGCGAGCTGGTTCACGCCCTGGAAGAACAGGCCCGGCTTGTTCGCAGGAGCCCCCATCACGTCGAGGACGAAGCCGTCGCTCGCGAGGATGGCGTTTCCGGTGCCGACGAGGGTCGCGCCCGAGCCGGTGGTGTTGAGACAGCCCTCGCCCGCGCCGCCGAAGGCCGCGCACGGACACACACCGCCGCTGCCGTCACCGTAGCAGTAGCCGGCGCCTTGATTGATGATCGTCAGGCTGCCCGTCAGCTCGATCGCCATGTCCGTCTCGGGGAACGGCGTGCAGGCGTTCCAGTTCGTCCCCGGCGTCGTGCTCGACCAGGAGAGGCACGGGCCGCCGAGGACCAGGTCCTGCGCCGCGTTCTCCCACGCGAACTGCTCCCCCGACCCGGACGAAGCCGTGCTGTAGATCTCGACCCAGTAGGTGCCGGGCGTGACCGTGACGGGCGTCGGCAGGACGACCGAGAGCTCGAACTCCGGCAAGAGGCCCGAGAGCGTCGGCATCGTGACGCCGGTGGGAACCACGGTGGGCACGAGGCCCGAGAAGCTCGCGATCATGGTCCCCGGAACATCACCGAACGGCCCCGACGAGTCGTTCGTGTGAACGAGGAGATCGAAGGTGTCCGGAACGAGGATGCCGCTCGCCGTCCACGTGCCCCACCACTTGACCTCCTCGAGGTCGTAGGAGTCGAGGCCACCGAGCACGAACTGATCGGCGTTCGACTCGACGCCGAGGGTGTCGAGCAGCGAGAAGGTCTGGGTCGGCGGCTGATTCAGGAGCGTCACCTGCTGGGCGGAGGCGACGGCCGGGAGAAGAGCCGAGAGGAGAGGCAGTGCGGCCGCGTACGCGGGGAGGCGGTGTGAGGTCTTCATGAGCGTCTTCGCGATGGGGAACTCGGGGGAAGCCCGGACCAACCGGGCCGGGCCGGCGCGCGCGCCGCGGCGCTCGCGCACCTCGATTCCAGCATGGAAGGTCTTCCCTGGGGAATCAGAGTCCGGGTTCTCCTAGCTCGCTGCGGGGCATCAGTCTCCCGGAATCCCCGATCGGCAGTCCCGCCAGGGGGTTGCGGCGAGTCCCGAACCCGCTCGAGGTCCGGAGCAGGACCGGGAACCGCTGACAGACGGCCTAGCTCGGCTGGGGGCCCTCGCCCCCCTCCGGATCGAGCGACCCCTCCGCCTCCGGGCGTCGCTCACCGGCGTCGCCGGCAGCCGCCGCCGCCTCGCTCGCGTCCACTGGCGCCGTCTCCTTCTTCGCCTCGACCTCGCCCGTCTCCACCACCTCGGTCTTGAGGCTGTCGACGTCCCAGCCGAAGTCGCTCCACAGCGCGCTGTCCTCGCGGTCGCTGCGCAGGATCTGCTCGAGGTCGCGGATGCGCTTGCGCGCCAGGGTCACGTACTGCTGACGGTCGTGGCGCAGGCGCGCCAGCTCGCGGATGGCCGCCTCGTCGTGACGCCGGAAGGTGTGGGCGGAGCGCTCGACCTGGTACGCCCGGTGGCCGAGCATGCGCAGCGTGTCCTTGCCCGCCACGAGCGCCGTGTCGAGCGTGTGCCGGTAGACGTGCTCGACGCCCTCCTCGATGAGCTGGTAGGCCGCCTCGCGCGAGGTCGCGCGCACGAGCAGCTCGAGGTGCGGGAAGTGCCGCTTGGCGCAGCGCACGAGTTCGAGCGCCTTCGCCGAGCTGTCGATCGCAACGACGAGCAGCTTCGCCTCCTCGGCGCCCGCGTTGCGCAGGAGGTCCTCGCGCGTCGCGTCGCCGTAGTAGACCTGGAAGCCGAGGTTGCGCAGCAGCTCCACGCGCTCGGAGTCGACGTCGAGCAGCGTCGCGTCGACGCCGTTCGCGAGCAGCAGGCGACCGACGACCTGACCGAAGTTGCCGAAGCCCGCGATGATGACGGGGTTCGCCTGGTGGATGTCCTCGCTGAGCCCAGGCGCCTTCTCGCGCGTTCCCACCCGCGGCATCAGGAAGCGCTCGTTGAGCAGCATCACGATCGGCGTCAGCGCCAGGGAGAGCGCGACGACCGCGATCGTGCGCGCTGCGAGGTCGTCCGTGACCACGCCGCTCTGCAAGGCGAACGACGTCAGCACGAAGGCGAACTCGCCGCCCTGCGCCAGCGAGAACGACATCAGCAGGTTCTGGTCCGTCCCCAGCTTGAACAGCCGTCCGAGCCCGAGCAGTAGGAACAGCTTCGTGACGATCAGCAGCGCCACGAGCCCGGAGATCACGCCGAACTCCTCGCCGATCAGCGCGAAGTCGATCGACGAGCCGACGGCGATGAAGAACAGGCCGAGCAGGAGGCCCTTGAACGGCTGAATGTCGCCCTCGAGCTGGTGGCGGTACTCGCTGCCCGCCAGCACGACCCCGGCGACGAACGTCCCGAGCGCAGGGCTGAGCCCCACGAGCGTCATCAGCTCCGCGATACCGATGACGAGCAGCAGCGCGGCCGCCGTGAACATCTCGGGCAGCCCGCTGCGCGCGATGAAGCGGAAGGCGGGCCGCAGCAGGAAGCGACCGGCGAGGACGATCGCGGACATGGCGCCGAGCACGACCACGGCGCTCGCCCAGGCCGGAAGCGTGTCGATCCACTTCGCGTCGGGGCCGTGATCAGCAGCGCCCGCCGCGGCTGAGGCGCCCGTCGCGAGCAGCGGCATCACCGCGAGCATCGGAATGACCGCAATATCCTGAAACAGCAGCACGGCGAAGGCGCTGCGCCCCCCCGCGGTGCGCATCAGGCCCTTCTCGTTCAAGGTCTGCAGCACGAGCGCCGTCGACGACAGCGACACGGTCATGCCGAGCGCGACCGCCGCGTTCCACGGTAGCCCCATCCAGTGCAGCGCTATGGCGAACAGCGCCGAGGTGATCACGACCTGCGAGCCGCCGAGCCCGAGAATCGGACCGCGCATGCGCCAGACGCTCGTCGGCTCGAGCTCGAGGCCGATCAGGAACAGCATCAGCACGACGCCGAACTCCGCGAAGTGCAGCAGGTCCTGCCCCTCCTCACCGACGAGGTGCAGGCCGAACGGACCGATCGTGATACCCGCGATCAGGTAGCCGAGCACCGAGCCGAGCCCGACGCGCTTCGCCAGCGGAACGGCGACGACGGCCGCGCCGAGGTAGACGAGCGCCGACAGCAGGAAGTCGCCCTGGTTCACGAGAGCTCCTCCTCGGACCGCAGGAGCCTCGGCAGCTCGCGATCGAGCCGCTCGACCTCGGCGGCGGCGTCCAGATCGAGGCGCCCCTCGTGCAGCGCGTCGAGCAAAGTGCGGTAGGCGGTCAGGTGGTGTTCGATCGAAGGCTCCGGCAGGTCGAGCGCGCCGTTCAGGACGAACGGCGCGAGGAAGCGCATGCCGCACAGCCGCGCGGTCTGCTCGAGCGGCCGCAGGAACTCACGCAGCGTGAAGCGGTTGTACCCGGCCGACCCGTAGGCTTCGGCGCGTCCGCCGGTCGTGATCGCGCAGACGAGCGTCTTGCCGTGCAGCGCGTCTCCGCCGCGGCCGTAGGCCCAGCCGTGCTCGAGCACGAGGTCTTGCCACTGCTTGAGCAGCGCGGGCGTGCTGTACCAGTAGAGCGGAAACTGCATCACGACGATGTCCGCGGCGAGCAGGCGGCGCTGCTCCTCCTCCGCGACCACGTCGAAGTCGGGGTAGACCTCGTAGAGGTCGTGCAAGGTGACACCTTCCGCCTCCTCGACTGCCCGAAGCAGTCGGCGGTTGACGCGCGAGAGCTCCAGCGCCGGGTGGGCGAAGAGAACGAGGATCGAGTAGCGGTCGGTCATACGGGCGAGCGGGGCGAGGTCGGTCAGACGATAGCAGACATGCGCCCGTGCTCCGTCCGCTGGGACCCGGGAGTCGGGCGAGGTACCGTGCCCGTGACCCCAGCTCGGAGAGCCTACCCATGATTCGATCGCAACTGGCCGTCTCGCTCACGCTCCTCTCGGGGCTGACCCCGCTCCACGCCGCGCAGCAGCAGCGCATGAAGCCGGTGCAGGACTTCGCCGCGCTGCCGACCACCGACGCCGACTGGCTCGTCGAGGACGTGGAGCCCGCTGCTGGCGCCTACATCCACACGACGCGCAAGGAGCTGCACCTCGACAACGGACTCGTTCGTCGCAGCTTCCGCCTCGCGCCGGCCTTCGGCTGCGTCTCGCTGAGACGCCTCGCGGACGGCGCCGAGCTCCTGCGAGCGGTGCAGCCCGAGGCCGTCCTCACGATCGACGGCGAGGAGTGGAGCGTCGGCGGCCTCGTTGGTCAGCCGAACCACGCCTTTCTGCGCGAGGGCTGGCTCGACGGCCTCGAGCCTGCGCCCCGCAGCCTGAAGCTCACGAACATGACGGCGCGCGAGATCAGCGAGCGCCTCGCCTGGGCGCGCCCTCGCCACCACGCACCCGGCGCCGTCTGGCCGCCGAAGGGCATGCACGTCGAGCTGAGCTTCCAGGGCCCGGCCGCCGAAGGCGAGGCCGCGCCGCCGATCGAGGTCCTCGTCCACTACGAGCTCCACGACGGGCTGCCGCTGCTCTCGAAGTGGATCGAGGTCGTGAACCGCGGCGCCGCGCCGCTCACGCTCGACCGCGTCTCCATCGAGCGGCTCGCGGTCGTCGAGGAGGAGAGTCGGGTCGAGGCGCGCGAGGGCGTGCCCTATCCGGTGCCGCGCTCGCTGCACGTCGAGACCGAGTTCGCCTTCGGCGGCATGTCGACGCCGAACACCCAGCGGCACGTCGTTCACTGGCGGCCGGACCCCGAGTACGCGAGCCAAGTGAACTACAAGCGCGTCACGCCGTGCCTGCTCGACGTCGCGCCGGAGCTCGGGCCTGCCGTGGTCATCGAGCCGGGGAAGGCGTTCACCAGCTTTCGCGTGTTCGAGCTCGTGCACGACTCGACGGATCGCGAGCGGCGCGGACTCGCCCAGCGGCGCATGATGCGCACGATCGCGCCGTGGGTCACCGAGAACCCGTTGATGCACCACCTGCGCGTCTCGGACGAAGCGAGCGTGAAGCGCGCCATCGAGGACGCGGCCGAGGTCGGCTTCGAGCTCGTGATCCTCTCGTTCGGGAGCGGCTTCGACATCGAGACGGAGGATCCGGCGGCCCTTGCGCGCTGGAAGTCGCTCGCGGACCTCGCTCACGAGCGCGGGGTCGAGCTCGGCGGCTACTCGCTGCTCGCCTCACGCTCGATCTCGGCGGAGGACGACGTCGTTCTGCCCGAGGGCCAGCGCCCGACCTTCGGCAACTCGCCGTGCCTCTGCAGCGCGTGGGGCGAGCGCTACTTCCAGAAGCTCTACGACTTCTTCGACGCGACGGGCTTCGACCTGCTCGAGCACGACGGCAGCTACCCCGGCGACCCGTGCCACTCGGTCACTCACCCGGGACACTCCGGCGCCGCCGACTCGCGCTGGCGCCAGTGGCGCGCGATCAGCGACTTCTACGCGTGGTGCCGCGGACGCGGCGTCTCGCTGAACGTACCGGACTCCTACTACCTCGCGGGCTCGACCAAGAGCGGCATGGGCTATCGCGAGGTGAACTGGTCGCTTCCCCGCGCCGATCAGGTCGTGCACACGCGCCAGAACATCTACGACGGCACGTGGCGCAAGACGCCGTCGATGGGCTGGATGTTCGTACCGCTCTCCGAGTACCACGGCGGCGGCGCCGCGGCGACGATCGAGCCGCTCGACGAGCACCTCGATCACTACCAGCGCATGCTGCGCTCGAACCTCGCGCTCGGCGTGCAGGCCTGCTACCGCGGCCCGCGCCTGTTCGACACCGAGCGCACGCGCGACGCGCTGAAGGCCGAGGTGCAGTGGTTCAAGGCACACCGCGAGATCCTCGAGTCCGACCTCGTGCACGGCCGCCGCGCCGACGGGCGCGACGTCGACTGGATGCTGCACGTCAATCCCTTCCCGTCCGGGGAGGACGCCGAGCGCGGGATGCTCGTCGTCTTCAACCCGCTCGAGCAGGACGTCACGCGCACGCTGCGCGTGCCGCTCTACTACACGGGCCTGGACACCATGGCGCGCGTCGCCATCGAGGGCGGCGAGGAGCGCGAGGTCGAGCTCGGCCGCGACCACACGATCGAGCTCGAGGTCACCGTCCCGGCGCAGGGCATGACCTGGGCGACCGTGCGCTGAGCGAGGCTCGGAGCTGCGACCGGGGCTGCAGCCATGGGTGTTCGACCTTCGGGGTTGTCGCTCTCCGCCGGCAGAGTTTGAACCACAGAGACACAGAGGCAGAAGAGTCCGGACCGCCCCACACCTCGACCGCCCCGAACGGCTCGGCTTCTGCGACCTCACGGCTCGAATTCCCGCGTGGACGAGCGAGAATGAGTGCCCCGGC
>CAYGST010000235.1:0-7362 GCA_964352415.1 uncultured Planctomycetaceae bacterium
GAGGACGAGCTGGAGCTCGAGGAGACCGGCATGGCCACCGAGGAGATCTCGGACGTCGACACGATCATCGAGGACGACGACATCGAGGACGTCGGCGAGATCGAGCTCGAGGACGACGAAGAGGAGCTGGTCGCGGCCGCTCCGGTTCGGCGCCCCTCGGGTCGCGCCGCCGCCGTCGAAGAGGCGGAGACGGAGTCCATGGGCATCCTCGCGGCCTGCATCATCACGACCGTGCTGCTGATCGGCTCCCTGCCGCTGATCTTCGCGGTCTCGAAGGGCGAGGCCTCCGGAGTCGCCAAGGGCATCGCGAGCGCGCTCTACGCGGACAAGTTCGAGAACTAGTCCGTCGCCCAGCACGACACGAGCCCCGGGGCTCCCGCCGGACGCGGCGGCGGCCCCGGGGCCATTTTGTGCGCAGTCGGAATCGTCCTAGCTCGATGCCGCGCACGGACTTGGGGCGCTTCGGCGGGGGAGCGAGCAGCGGCTTTGGATTGGCGCGCCCCGATTCCTAGGATTCGTCGAGCGAGCAAACGGCGCCGCGCAGGCCCTGCGCGCCCGGCTCGCCACTCGGCAATCGTCCCGCGATCACGGCACATTCGACGGATTGGATCGATGAAACGAACCCTGCTCAAGCGTCCCCTGGCCCTCGCCCTCGGCGCCCTCCTGTTCACCTCCTGCGCGACCCAGGAGCAGTACAAAGGCGCGGTCGACCTGGCCAAGCACTACCAGGACGAACTCCACGCGCTGCAGCTCGACCAGGCCAAGCTGCAGCAGGAGAACCGGCGACTGAACAACGAGCTCACGCTCAGCCAGGTCGGCGCCCTGGAGGCCGGGTCCACGGACCCCGCGCTGCAGGCCCGCCTCGACGAGCTGCAGCGGCGCCTCTCGTCGCTCTCCTCGAACCCGAACGGCATCTCGCGCGTCGATCTCGACGGCGGCGCCTACGTCTACATGGTGCCCGACGCCGTGCTGTTCGCCTCCGGCTCGGCCTCCGTTGCCGCGGACGGCAAGCGCCAGCTGATCGACCTCGTCGCGGCGGACATCAAGAGCAGCGCCCACGGCCGCATCTGGGTGCGCGGTCACACGGACAGCGTCCCGGTCGCGAAGCCGGAGACCCTCAAGAAGTACCCGCACGGCAACCTGCAGCTCTCGGTGGCCCGCGCCATCGAGGTGGCGGCGATCCTCACCAGCGGCGGTGGAGGCATCCCCGCCGGCGAGGTCGTGGTCGCGGGCTTCGGGCCCTCCGAGCCGCTCACGACCAACGACACGGCGGAGAACCGCCGCATGAACCGTCGCGTCGAGATCTTCGTCTCGGCCGCCAACTGATCCGGGCCGCAGCGCATTCGGGCCATGGGGCCCTCGCGCGCCCCGCCCGAACTCGACTCCCGAGGGGGTCTCCCCCGGAATTCCGCGACCGAGCCCCGCCGAGGTGTCGCACCGAGGCCGGGGGCCGACTAGGGTCTCACCCGTGGGTCCCCTTCGATCGTCGATGCCGCGCCTGGCGGCGCTTTTCGCGCTCCTCGCGCTTGCCTGTGACGGCGACCGCGAGGAGCGCGCGCTCGATCGCCTCGAGCGCCTCGTCTTCGTCCCGGTGGCGTCACCGGTGATCGGCGCCGAGACCGGAGCCCCTGTCGACTGCTCCAACCCGGCGCCGCTGTTCGTCGACAGCTTCGAGGTCACGCGCGAGGAGTGGAGCACCTGGCTCGCGAGCCTGCCGGCGGACCACGCGGCGCAGCAGAGCCCCGAGTTCTGGCTCGACGGATCGCCGGCCTGCCCGGCGACGGGCATGACGCTGGGCGAAGCCGAGGCCTTCGCCGCGTCACGCGGGATGCGCCTCCCATCAGCGACCGAGTGGCTGCGCATCGCCGTCGGGCGGCTCGGCCGACAGCCGTTCCCCTGGAAGCCCGTCGACCACGCCTCGGTGGCCAACACCGCGGAGCTGGGGCTCGGCCGGCTCGCGCCGGCCGGGACCTTCGAGAACGGCAGCACGCCGTCGGGCGTCTACGACCTGCTCGGCAACGCGGCCGAGTGGGTCGCATCGATCGACATCGCCCCGTTCCCGGGGAGCGGTGATCAGCGCACCTGGGCGATGGGGGGCAGCTACCGCTCGCACAAGCGGCCGACCTTCAGCACGGACCCGCGCGCCGATCTCGACGCGGACGGCCAGGTGGACAGCGGCCTCGGCTTCAACGCCTTTCTGCTCGATCCCGGGAGCCGCAGCTCCGACGTCGGGCTGCGCCTCCTCGTGGACGCCGAGCGCTGGCTGCGTGAGCAGGCGAGCGGACTCGACGCGGACGCCGTCAGCCTCGCCCGTCTGGAGCGCATCGGGGTTCGCTGGGGTCGCGACGCCGTGCCGCTCCTGCGGCAGCTCGTGGGAGACGCCGGGGAGTCGCCCCAGCTGGTCGCCCTGCTCCGCGGAGCGGGCGGATGAGTGACGGCGGAGATTCCGGGCGCGCGCCGTGGAGCCGCTGGAGAGCGCGCCTCGAGGCCCTCGGCTTCCGACCCTCGCGCCGCGTTCTCGTCGAGCAGGAAGTTCTGACCGAGGCGGCGCGGGCGATCGTCCGGGACGCGGGCGTGAGCGAGGGCGACTTCGTGCTGGAGGTCGGCCCCGGGCTCGGCTTCCTGACCGCTCCGCTGCTCGACGCCGGCGCGCGGGTGCTCGCCGTCGAGATCGATGGGCGCCTCGCCGAGGTGCTGCGCGAGACCCTCGCGGAGCGCCCGAACTTCGAGCTGGTGCACGCGGACGCGCTCGACGGCAAGCACCGGCTCGCGGCCGCCGTGGCGGAGCGCCTGCCGCAGTCGGAGCCCTGGCGCCTCGTGGCGAACTTGCCCTACAGCGTCAGCGCCCCGCTCGTCGCCGTGCTCAGCGGCCTCGAGCATCCGCCGGAGGCCATGACCGCCCTGGTCCAGCTGGAGCTCGCGGAGCGCTTCGCCGCCTCCCCGGGCACCTCCGACTGGGGACCCATCTCCGCCCGCCTCCAGGCGGCCTACGAGGTGACCACGGGGCGACCGGTGGGGGCCGGGCTGTTCTGGCCGCGGCCGAAGGTCGAGAGCGCGCTGGCTCACCTGCGTCGGCGACCCGACGGGCCGTCGCGCGCCGAGCTGGAGGAGCTCTCGACGCTGGTCGGCACCCTCTTCCAGCGCCGCCGTCAGACCCTCGAGCGGGTCCTCGGCGAGCGCCTGGGGGACCGCGCGCGGGCTCGCACGGCCCTGGAAGCGGTCGGCGTCGAGCCCGGACGCCGCGCGGAGACCCTCTCCCTCGCGGAGCTCCAGGCCCTCGCCGCGGGGCCGGATTGGCGGAATCGGAGCCCTACGAAGCCCTGACGCAGATTGTCCGGCAACGTCGCGTGGTCGCTTCGGCCAGCGTGTGCTAGTCTCCGGTACAGGTTCGAGAACGGGGAACGCCGTCGCTCGGGGGAGTCAGAAGAGAGCACTCGACCCCCCGCCGGCACCCCGCGAGACCGTGAGCGGCTGCTCCGCCCCTTCGCCCGACATCCAGGAGTCGGGCCCACCTGCGGATGCCGAGCCCAGACACGGGATCCCGTCTTCGCGCACGCCCCCCGGGGCCGCGCAGCTTGTGTGACGCAGGGCATCGAAGGGGATGCCCGCCGTCGCAGGTCCCCTGAACTTCCGGTCCATTCGTTCCCTCCGGAGTCCCGGCACCACCGGCGCTCCGAGTCCGTCCCGCCTGTCGCTCGCGTCTCCCGTCATCCGAGCGGGACCCGTCCATCCACACGCACGCCGTCGCTGCCTCCGTCGGAGGTTCTCCTTCCCCGAGGACCTCCGGGCCCCCGAGCGCGACCCGCGCGACCCACCTCCATCCCATCCGCAGCCCGGATCGCCTCGCTCTGGCGATCCCCCGCGGACCCTGCCCCGCCGACCTTCGTTTGTCCGAGGACTTCCGTCGCGCCATCGTGGAGATCAAGCAACGCGCTCCCATCGAGGACGTGGTGCGCGAGTACGTCCCCGGCCTGAAGAAGGCGGGGGCGCTGTGGGTGGCGTGCTGTCCGTTCCACGAGGAGAAGTCCCCCTCGTTCAAGATCGACCCGCGGCGCGGGACCTGGCACTGCTACGGGGCCTGCGACGACGGCGGCGATCAGATCAGCTTCGTCGAGCGCTTCAACGGGGTCGGCTTCATGGAGGCCGTGGAGATCCTCGCCGCGCGCACCGGCGTCGAGATTCCGCGCAGCAGCGGCCGCCGCGAGCAGCGCCGCGACGATCCGGGCTACCCGCTGCTGACGCGCGCCGCGCGCTTCTACCAGCGCCAGCTGCAGGAGCCGGAGGGTGCCGCCGCGCGCCGCTACCTCGACGAGCGCGGGCTCGACGAGTCGACGCTCGAGGACTTCGGGATCGGCTGGGCGCCCGCGAACGGCCAGGCCCTCGTCGACCTCGCCCGCGGCTCCGACGTGCCCTTCGAGCAGCTCGAGCGCTGCGGCCTCGCGCGCCGCAACGATAGCGGCCGCTCCTACGACTTCTTTCGCGGTCGCCTGATGATCCCGATCCGCGATCTCGAGGGGCGCACGGTCGGCTTCGGTGCTCGCCGGCTCGGTGACGACGGCGGGGGACCCAAGTACATCAACACGCCGGAGACGGAGCTCTTCAAGAAGAACCGCCTCGTCTACGGCCTGGACCTCGCGCTCACGGAGGCGCGCCGCGCGCGGCACGTGATCCTCGTCGAGGGCTACACCGACGTCATGGCGGCCCACCAGGCCGGGCTCAAGCGCGTGGGCGCGGTTCTCGGGACGTCCACGACCGAGAACCATGCCTCGCTGATGCGGCGCACGGGAGCGCGCCGGATCAGCCTCGTGTTCGACGGGGACGAGGCGGGCTCGCGGGCGTCGCGCAGGGCGCTGCGCGGCCTCCTGCCGCTCGAGGTCGATCTGCACATCGTGCGGCTGCCGCAGGGGCAGGACCCCTGCGATCTGCTGCTCGCCGAGGGCGCCGAGGGCTTCCTCGGTCGGGTCGAGGCGGCGCCCCTCTGGTCGGACCTGCTGTTCGAGGAGGTTTCCTCCCTGAGCGGCTCGCGCCTCAGCGAGGAGGTCGACGAGCTCCTGGAGCTGATCGCGCTGGTGAAGCGCCCGGTGCAGCGACACTCCCTGGCGGAGGAGCTGGCCGAGGCCACCCGCATCCCGCTCGACACCCTGCGCGAGCAGTGGCGCACGAACCCCGCCTCGCGGGCAGCCGCCCGCGCCGCGGCGGCGCCGGCCCTCGGGCCCCAGGGATCTGCGTCCGAGGGGTCGCAGGAGGGCTCCGCGGGATCCTCGGAGGGGGGTCCGGCCCCGGAGCCGGTCGATCCGGACCTGGTGCGCATCTTCGGGGAGCTGGTGGGGGCCCTGCTGCTCGACGCCAGCCTCGTCCCGCTGGTGAGACCCCACGTGGAACTCTGCCAGGATCAAGACCTGGCGCGCCTCCTTGAGGTCGTTCTAGAGATGTACGAAGACCTGGACGCCGAGATCGACGCCAGCTCCGTCCTCACGGCTCTCGGAGAGCACCCCGCGCGGCGCCGCGTCGGGACCCTGGTCGAGCACGCCGCCCTTGCGACCAGTCCTCAGGTGCTTCTAGAGGGTAGTCTTGCGAGCTTGCGGCGCCGCACGGACGGCAGACGCGAGGCGCAGCTCCGGAATCGCTTCAACGAGCTCGAACAATTCCTTCAGAACGCGGCCGGCGATGCCGCGCAAGCAGCTCGTCAGGAGCAGAAATGCGTCCTGGACGAGCTGACAGAGCTGCTCCGCAAGGGGCGCGCTCCCCAAGATCAGTCCCCGGGCCCGGCCGTGCACGCCGAGCCCATCACGCAACCGACCCACTAGAGAATCGAATGACCACCAAGTTCGACGACGCCATCAAGGTCCTGGTGGAGGAAGGGCAGACCACCGGTCTGCTCACCTTCGCCGAGATGAACCGCCTGCTCGAGGACCAGTTCATCCCCCCGGACCAGCTCGATCAGGTCTTCGTTGCGCTCGAGGAGGCGGGGATCGAGGTCGTCGACGACAACAGCGAAGAGTCGCCCATCGCCACGACGCCGACCGCCCCGGCCAAGTCGCCCGCGGAGACGGTCGCGGCCAAGTCCGCCGCGGCGGGAGCGGCGCTGGCGCGCACGGTCGCCTTGCCCGAGAAGATCGACGATCCGGTCCGGATGTACCTGACGCAGATGGGTGAGATCCCGCTGCTCACGCGTCCCGAGGAGATCTACCTCGCCAAGACGATCGAGATCACGCGCAAGCGCTTCCGCAAGAAGACCATGGGCTCCGGCGTCGCCATGCTGGACGCGCTGGAGATCCTCGAGCAGGTCGCGCGCGGCGAGCTCGCCTTCGACCGGACCCTCAAGGTCAACCCGAACCCGAAGCCGGACGATGACCCGAAGATCGTCGAGACGCTCGGCAAGCAGTTCCTCGCCAAGCGCCTGCCGGTCAACCTCGAGACGATCCGCACCCTGATGGGCCGGCTCCGCGAGGAGTACCGCCCGCTGCTCGGTGACGGCCTCCAAGGTGAGGAGCGCTCCGTCGTGCAGACGCGCGTGCAGAACATTCGCCGCAAGCTGGTCATCCTCATCGAGGAGTGCCACCTGCAGGTGAAGAAGATCCGCCCGCTGATCGACAGCATGGAGGAGCGCTACCGTGAGATGCGCTCGATCGAGCGCAAGCTGGCGGCCTTCAAGGGCAGCAAGAAGGCGGCCGAGCAGGTCGTCGAGCTCGAGGAGCGCCTGCGCGAGCTGGAGCTCGAAGCGCTCGAGCCGACCTCGCGCCTGAAGCGCCGGATCGACCAGGTCAACCTGCACTACGAGGAGTACGAGGAGGCCAAGCGCAAGCTGTCGAGCGGCAACCTGCGCCTCGTCGTCTCGATCGCGAAGAAGTACCGCAACCGCGGGCTCTCGTTCCTCGACCTCATCCAGGAGGGCAACACCGGCCTGATGAAGGCGGTCGAGAAGTACGAGTACCGTCGTGGCTACAAGTTCTCGACCTATGCGACCTGGTGGATCCGTCAGGCCATCACACGCTCGATCGCCGACCAGGCCCGGACCATCCGGATCCCGGTCCACATGATCGAGACGATGTCGAAGATCCGGACGGTCCACAAGAAGCTGACCCAGGCCAAGGGGCGCGAGCCGTCGATCGAAGAGATCGCCGAAGCGGCGGAGATCCCGGTCGAGGAAGCGAAGCGGGTGATGAAGATCAGCAAGCACCCGATCTCGCTCGACCGCCCGATCGGCGAGTCGGACGACTCGTACTTCGGGGACTTCATCGAGGACGAGAACACCGAGTCGCCGTCGAGCTCCGCGAGCCGCGAGATGCTCAAGGAGCGCATCGACACGGTGCTGTCGTCACTGACCTTCCGCGAGCGGGAGATCATCAAACTCCGCTACGG
>CAYGST010000236.1:0-7360 GCA_964352415.1 uncultured Planctomycetaceae bacterium
AGAGCGTTCGGGAGCTGCGCTGAGAGCGGCCACCCCGCGCTCGGCAGGACGCCGTTCTGCGGCCGTGCATTCTCGACGAGGACCTCGAGGGACGTGAGCGGGACGACGACCCCGGTGGGGTTGCCGTTCGCATCGGGGACGGCGATGCGGTGCGGAAGCAGGACATCGAAGCCGTGGCTGACCTCGTCCAGGCGGAACGGAGTCTGGCCTGGGCCCGCCTGAGGGACCAGCGTGGCGATGAGCAGCGGTGCGAGAGTGATCATGGAAATCGTCTAGGGCGTGTGAGGTCCGCACACCCTGCGGAGGCAGAGCGTCATGAATGGGGAGGGGCGGACCGGTGGCGCGTCCAGGGCAACTAGCCTGCCACGGTCGCCCTTCCTTGGGAGCTTCCCGGCGCCTCGTCCTTTCCCGGACCTCACCCTGATCGCAGAATGCTCGCTGATCCGCTCGGAGATCCTCCGAGCGCCCACGATGCGCGTCCTCTACCTGACCGACTCCCTCTCCGATCTCGACGGCGTAGGGCGCTACGCGATGCGCCTGATCGGGGCGCTGCAGGCGGAGGATCCGCAGCTCGAGGCCGAGGTGCTGCTGGCGCGCAAGCACCGCCCGACCTCGAAGGCGGTGCCGAAGTCCTGGCCCGTGCGGGTCGCCCTGCCGCCGGACTACTTCTTCTACATGTCGCCGCTGCGCTTCTGGGCCAGCGCGCTGCTGTGCCTGCCGAAGGTCGTCGCGGCGGCGAAGCGTGCGGACGTGGTGCACGCGATCAAGGACTATCCGCACAGCTGGCTGGCGCTGACCGCGGCGCGGATCGCCGGCAAGCCGTGCGTCGCGACGGCCCACGGCACCTACACGATCCAGCCGCTGCTCGACGCGCGCCACGCGCAGCGCGCCGCGCAGACCTACGCCGGCTTCGCGAGCATGATCTCCGTCTCCGCCTACACGCGCCGGCGTCTGCTCGAAGTGCTGGGCGGCCGGCCGCCGGAGCCCGAGAGTGTTGTCGTGATTCCCAACGCGGTCGACGCCGAGCACTACGTCGAGCGGCGCAAGATCGGCGGCCGGCCGTGGCACGTGCAGCGCTTCACGCTCGGCATCGGCGAGCTGAAGGAGCGCAAGGGGCACCACCTCGCCGTCGAAGCCTGGGCCGCGGTGGCGCGCGATCAGCCGGACCTGCACCACTACATCGTCGGTCGCAAGATGGGGGACTCCTACGAGGCGGAGCTCGTCGCGCGCGCGCGCGCCGTGGGCGCGAACGATCGCCTGCACTTCCTCGGCAACATCGAGGAGGACGAGAAGATCGACCTCTTGCAGCGCGCGGAGGTCTTCCTGCACACGCCCGTGACCGCCTCCGACGGGGGCTTCGAGGGCTTCGGCATCGTCTACCTCGAGGCCGCGGCGAGCGGGACCCCGGCGATCGGGTCCCTCGACTGCGGCGCGGAGGACGCCATCGTCGACGGCGAGACGGGCTTCCTCGTCGCCCAGCAGCCGGCGGCCATCGAGGTGCGCCTGCGGGAGCTGCTCGGGGACCCGGGGTTGCGCGAGCGGATGGGCGCTCGCGGCCGCGAGCACGCCGCGCGCTCGGTGTGGGCGGACAACGCGCGCCAGGTGCGCGCGCTCTACGACGCCGCGCTCGGCGGCTGAGCCGGCGCGGCTGGCTCGCAGGGGCCTGGAGCGCGGCCGGTGGGGGCGCAGCAGCCCCGTTCCAGGCGCCCAAAGGGGACTTCGGGCCCGGAAGCGGACGAACGCCACTCAGCCCGCGGGGCTCCCTGGCCGAAGAGTCCTTCCAGTGGGCTCCGGGGTGCGCTAAGCGGACTCCGGGGGCAGTTTTTGGATCGCTCCTGCCCACGCAGAATTCACCGGGATCACGGGCATCTCAGAGCCTCGCTCGAATTGCCAGAACCTCACGTTGGGGGTAGAGTACATCCGACAGGAGCCTCTGGACCCCTCTCCCGGGCGGTCTCGCCTCCGGCTTCCGGCCCCCTATCGCTCGTCACCTTCACTTCGTCATGCGCAAGACCCTGATCAGCTACGTCAAGCCCCACGTCCAGGAGGATCCCCTCTCGATGGTCCTCGGGATCGGCTACCTCGGCGCCGCGATGGAGCAGCACAAGCTGCCCGTCGAGCTCGCGGACGAGCGGATTCTCAAGGACTCCGAGATGCGCGCCGCGATCGAGCGCAACGACGTGATCGGCTTCGGCGCGCTCACGCCGAACATCCGCCGCGCCGTCGTCTGGGCGAAGTACGCCAAGGAGAAGGGCAAGATCACGGTCATGGGTGGTCCCCACGCATCGGTGGACCCCCAGATCTTCCTCAACAGCGGTCACTTCGACTACGTCCTCAAGGGCGAGGCCGAGGAGACCCTGCCGCAGTTCGTCAAGGCGCTCGACGCCGGTGACGAGGACGCGCTGGCCGAGGTCCCCGGACTCTCCGCGCTGCGCGACCGCGAGCTCGTGATCGACAACCCGGCCCCGCCGCTGATCAAGAAGCTCGACGACCTGCCCTTCCCGGCGCGCCACCTGCTCCCGATGGAGAGCTACTTCAAGGCGAACCCCGAGAAGCTGATCTACATCTTCACGACGCGCGGCTGCCCCTTCAAATGCATCTTCTGCCAGAAGGAGCTCACGGGTCGCGGCTTCCGCGTTCGCTCGAACGAGCTGATCGTGGACGAGATCGAGCACATCGTGAACACGTACAACCCGCGGGTCGTGCTGTTCGTCGATGAGATCCTGACGCTGCGCAAGAAGCGCATCCACGAGATGTGCGACGAGATCATTCGCCGCGGCATCAAGTTCGAGTGGATCGCCAACACCCGCGCGGATTGCGTCGACTACCCGCTGCTCAAGCACATGCACCGCGCCGGCTGCCGCCGGATCTACTACGGGTGGGAGTCCGGTAGCCAGCACATGCTGGACGTGCTCAAGAAGGACCTCACGCCCGAGGAGATCATCGAGGCCGCCAAGATGACGCGACGCGCGGGCATCTGGGCCAAGGTCTACCTGATCGTCGGCAACCCCGGTGAGACGCTGCAGGACGTCCAGGAGACGGAGAAGGTGCTGAAGCTCGGTGGACCGGACCTCGTCCGGATCTCGGTCTTCAACCCGCTCGTCGGCACGGAGTCCTGGGACGGCTACCTCGCGAACATCGACGTCGAGGACCTGCGCGAGAACTACGTGTCCTCGAACCGCAGCTGCTACAAGCACGAGAACTTCACCAGCCTCGAGCTCGAGGAGCTGCGCAAGGACATGGTCCGTCGCTACGAGCGCTGGTACTACGCCTATCCGCAGCGCGCCAAGCGCTTCATGGAGCGCGCGCTGTACTACTTCGAGAACCCGATGTACGGCCGCAAGCGCGTCGGCCGCGCCCTCGGCCTCGTCCCGACGCCGAAGAGCTCGAACGTCATGCAGCAGGCCCGCGCGGCCGAGTAACGGCAGCGCGAGGCGCACGCCTCCCTCACGGACCACGGGCCTTCGCTGCAACGCAGCGAAGGCCCGTGGTGCATTCGGCCCGCGCCGCGGCGCGGGCGCTCCCATTCGACGCACCCCAGCGTCTCCGCGGCCGCCCGGCGCTGGTACGCTCTCCGCACGATGACGACGACCGAGACGTTCACGATCGCGACCTGCGGGCCCGCCGAGCGCGAGGAGCAGGCGCGGCTCTTCAACGCGTGCTTCAAGAAGTCGCTGGAGGCCCCGGCGCTGGTCTGGCGCTACGACGCGAACCCGCACGGCCAGGCGGTGAGCCTCGTCGCGCGGCCGGATCACGTCGAGGGCGGCGAGGGCGTCTCGGGCTACGCCTGCTCGCCGCGCAAGGCGCTGGTGCGCGGGGACGAAGCGACGCTCGCGCCCGTCGGCCAGACGGGCGACGTGATGACGCACCCCGAGTGGCGCAAGCGCGGGATCTTCTCGGACCTCGACAGGCGCGCGATGGAGGAGACGAAGGCGCTCGGCTGGCCGCTCGTCTTCGGGCTGCCGAACCGCCGCTCAGCGCACATCTTCCTGCAGCTCGGCTGGAGCGCCGTGGGCAAGATCCGGCCGTGGACCTTCGTGCAGCGCGCGTCGAAGGCGGCCAAGGCCCGGCGGCGCGTCGACGGCCGCTGGAAGTCGTGGACGCTGGGCTCAGCGCAGAAGCGCGGCCGGGCGGCGCGCAGGCGCCTGCGCGCGGCGAGCGAGGGGCTCTTCGGCGTGCGCCGCATCGAGCGCTTCAACGCGCAGGTCGATGCGCTCGCGCGCCTCGTCGAGCCGAGCTTCGACCTGATGGTGCGGCGCGACCACGAGTACCTGAACTGGCGCTTCATCGAGAACACCGCCGGGCTGCACACCCCGCTCGGCGTCTACGACGGTAAGAACGAGCTCGCGGCCTACGTGATCGTGCAGCGGCCGCGGGAGGGCGAGGTCGTCGGTTACCTCGTCGACGTGCTGGCGCGCGACGAGGCGGCGCTCGCCCAGGCCATCGAGGCCGGGCTCGGACAGCTGCAGGCCTGGGAGGCGGACCTCGTCCAGGCGACGGCGATCGACGGCAGCTGGTGGCAGGCGCAGCTCGAGGGCGCTGGCTTCGAGCGGCCGCGTGAGGAGAACCACCTGATCGTGATCGTGCACGAGCACGACGCCGCGCACCCGCTCGCGGCCTCCGCGAAGGACGCGAGCCGCTGGTACCTGACCGACGGCGACCGCGACGACGAGACCATGGGCTGAGGGACCTCCGATGAAGCACAAGCTGAAGATGTTCGCGCGCGAGGCCTGGGCGCGATTGCTCTACCACACGGGGCTGCACGTGCTGCTCGGCAAGCTCCTGCCGCAGCGCCTCACGATCCTCACGTCGCATTGCGTGACGCATCCCTCGAACGCCTTCCTGCCGCCCGACATGAAGATCGACGGCGCGCACCTCGAGGGGCTGCTCGCGCGCTTCGGCAAGAACTACGACTGGGTCACCGTCGGGGAGGGCTGGCGCCGACTGCAGTCCGGCGCGGGCCGCTCGATGCTCGCGCTGACCATGGACGACGGCTACCACGACAACCTCGAGGCGCTGCTGCCGCTGCTGCAGCGCTCCGGCGCGACGGCGACGATCTACCTCGAGAGCCGCCCGCTCGACGGCGAGTCGGTGAACTGGACGCACCTCTACTTCTGGGTGCTGAACCGCGTCGACCACGCGGAGCTCGTGCGCCGCTACGTCGAGCACTCGCAGGACGCCAAGGCCAAGGCGCGCCTGCAGACGGTGCTCGCCGAGGGCGGCAACCTGACCTACACGCTGAAGAAGGTGCTGAAGTACGAGGCGGACCAGGCCGACTGCGAGCGCACGCTGCGCACGATCTTCGAAGGTGAGGGCGGCGACGTCGGCGCGCTCTGCCGCGGGCTCTACCTGTCCTGGGACGACGCCGCCAAGCTGCGCGACGCGGGCGTCGAGCTCGGCGGCCACACCGTGCACCACTACGTCCTCTCCGGCCTCGACGCCGACGGTCAGAGAGAAGAGGTGGCGGCCGGCAAGGCCAAGCTGGAGGAGAAGCTCGGTCCGCTCGAGAGCTTCGCCTACCCCTTCGGACGCCGCTGGGACTGGAACGACGACTCGCGCGCCGCCGTGCGCGAGGCGGGCTTCGCGACGGCCACGACGACCCACGCGGGCACGAACACCAAGGCCTCCGAGCCGACGCGCCTCAGCCGCTGGATGATCGAGGAATCGACTCCGCTGCACCTGCTGGCCTGCGAGGCCTGCGGCGGCTTCGAGCTCCTGCGCCGCTTCGGGGTCGACCTGTCGGAGTGAGCCGCGAAGGGGTAGGGTGAGCCCATGAGTCGCGGCCTCACCCTCAAGCTCGTCCTTCTCGGCCTCGCCGCCCTCGTCGGCCAACGACTCGTCGTGAGCCGTGACGTGGAGTCCTCCGGCGGCTCTCATGCCGTGCCGGTCGGGGCCGGATCGACCGCGATCGCGTACGCTCGGGTGATGCTCCCCGAGGGCGACGAGAGCGCTCCTTCCGTCCTCTCGTTGCTCCACGGCGACGAGGTGGTGTACTCGACCGACACGATCGGCTTCAGTCGGAGCGGGGACGTCATCACCTATCCCGCCCACATGCACAGCCCCTCGGAGGGAGAGCACCGCTTCGCCGGGCTGGTCCGGGGCGCGCCGATGCAGGCCACCGTCGACCTCGAGTTCGGGATGTGCATGGTCTTCGAGGCGACGCCCGGCGGCGAGGTGGCTCACTGCAGCGTGCGACTCCTCTCGGCAGCCGGCGAGCGGATCGAGGCCGGCACCGTGCGCCTGAACTACACGCCTGGGCCGATGGGAGGGATGATCCGCTGGCTCGAGTGGACGGGCGGACGGCTGGAGTTCGACCTGCCCGTCGGAGGACGCTACTACCTCAGCGCGCGGTCGCCGCAGGGGCGCGAGTGGGGCCCACTGCCCGATCTGATTCCCGGGCAGCAGGAGCTCGAGGTCACGCTGCAGGAGTGAGCCGCCAGCGGGCCGGCGGCGGACGGGGAGGTGGGCGGACGAGGTTCGCCAGCGTCGCGCTCGGCTACCGGAAGTCGCGCCGGTCGATGCCGTAGCGCTTGAGCTTCTCGTAGAGCGTGCGCGGGTTCACGCCGGCGCTCGACGCGGTCTCGCCGACGGCGCCGCGGGTGCGCTCGAGGTGGTGGCGCAGGTAGCGCTCCTCGAAGTCCTCGACCAGGCGCCGGCGCGCCTCGTGCAGCGTGAGGTCGAGCAGGGCGTCGTCGACTCGGGCGGTCTGGCCGGATTCGGCGCTGGCGGCTCCCGGCAGCGCCGGCGTCCCGCTCGCTGCGCCGCCGCGCGCGGCGTCGGGCAGGTCCGCGAGGGTGACGAGGTCGCCGGGCGACAGCAGCACGGCGCGCTCGACCACGTTGACGGCCTCGCGCACGTTGCCGGGCCAGTCGTACTCGAGCAGCGCGGCCAACGCTTCGCGCTCGAAGCCGTGCAGCTGCGGACGCTCGTGCACCTCGCGGAAGTGGCGCAGGAAGCGGCCGAGCAGCTGGGGCAGGTCCTCGCGCCGCTCGCGCAGCGGCGGGATCTCGAGCTGCACGACGTTGAGCCGGAAGAGGAGGTCGTCGCGGAAGCGGCCCTCGCGCACGTCCTCGGCGAGGTTGCGGTTCGTGGCCGAGACGACGCGCACGTCGACGCGACGCGGCTGGGAAGCACCGAGCGGGCGGATCTCGCGCCGCTGCAGGACGGTCAGCAGCTTGACCTGCAGGTGCTGCGGCATCTCGCCGATCTCGTCGAGCAGGATCGTGCCGCCGTCCGCCTCCTCGAAGCGCCCGCGGCGCGCCGCGCCCGCGCCGGTGAACGCGCCCTTCTCGTGTCCGAAGAGCTCGCTCTCGAGCAGGTTCTCCGGCAGGCCGCCGCAGTTGACGCTGACGAAGGCCGC
>CAYGST010000237.1:0-7359 GCA_964352415.1 uncultured Planctomycetaceae bacterium
GCGTAGAGCGCCTGGAGGGCGTCGGCGGTGGCGCCGGTGTCGCGGGTCAGCGCGGCGACCTCGCGCGGTTCGGCGAGGTGCTCGAGCAGCGCCGCGACGCCAGCGGTGATCCGCTCGCTGCGCACGCCGCCGGGAACCGGTGTCACGGCCAGCGCCACCGGCGTCTTGCCGGCGATTGCCGTCGCTGACGTCGTGGTGGATGAGCCGCCGCGGGCGAGCTCCGGCGTCAGCGCCGGCAGGTCGCAGCCGAGCCGCACGACGCGTCCGCGCGCGCGCACGAGTTCGCTCGGTTCCAGGGCGCGCGGCGCGGGTCGCAGCGTGTACGGCGCGAGCGCCCCGTCGAACGCGAGCACCGTCGACTCCCAGTGCGCCGCGTCGTCGACGAGCGCGTCGCCGGCGCCGCGGGCGAACGCGGCGAAGTCGCTGCCGCTCGCGCGCCAGGCGCGGAACTGCTCGTGGTGCGTGCGGCCGCTCGCGCGCCGTAGCAGCTCCCAGGTTCGCGGAAAGCGCGTGAGCAGGGGCGGCAGGTGCGCGGCGATCTCCGCCAGGTGGAGCAGGTGCTCGACGGGATCGCCGAGCAGCGCCCAGCTGCTGAACAGGTCGGGGTGCGCGGCGATCAGCTCGCGCTCTGGTTCACTCTCGCCGGAGCCGAAGGCCATGTCCGGCGGGATGCCGTCGACGGGACGCGCCTGCGCGCCGTGGGTCTCGTGCAGCTCGCATCCGATCTGGGGATTCGGAAGGTGCAGCGAGATCAGCGCGTCGGTCACCAGCGAGGCGCGTGCGACGAGCTCGAGCGAGGCCTCGAGGTCCGCTTCCTCCTCGCCGGGCAGGCCGAGGATCAGCGAGAGGATCGGGCGGATGCCGTTCGCGCCGCAGGCCTCGACGACCGCGAGCACGTCGAGCTCTGCGTACTGGCCCTTGTTGGCGAGCGCGCGCACCTTCGGCGAGCCCGACTCGACGCCCAGCAGGACGCGGTAGCAGCCGGCGCGGCCCATGCGCGCGAGCAGCTCGCCGTCGAGGTGGTCGACGCGCGCGCGCACCTCCCACGGACGGACGCCGCGCGCCTCCATGGCGTCGCAGAACGCGAGCGCGTGCGCGCGGTCCGCAGCGAACAGATCGTGGCACAGGTAGGCGTTGCGCGCGCCGGGCAGGTCGGCCAGCGCGTGCACCTCGTCGGCCAGGCGCTCCGCGGGCAACGGCCGCGAGCGACGGCTCCAGTAGCGCCCGATCGTGCAGAAGGTGCAATCGAAAGCGCAGCCGCGGCCGGAGTCGAGCGGGGTCAGGCCCTCGTGCTCGCCGGTGATCGCCTTGTACTCCTCGAGCGGCGGCAGCAGGTGCCAGGCGTAGGGAGCGAGCTCGTCGAGGTCCGCGATCATCGCGCGGTCGGCCTCGGCGTGGATGTCGCCGCTCGCGTCGCGCCAGGTCACGCCGTGGACGCCATCGGCGTCGCGACCCTCGGCGTAGCGCGCGAGCAGCTCCGGCAGGGTGTGCTCCGCCTCGCCGCGCACGACCGCGTCGATCCACGGGAAGCGCTCGAGCAGAATGCGGTCGGCGCCGGTCGTGCCGGGGCCGCCGAGCAGGAGGCGCGTGTCGGGCGCGAGCTCGCGCAGCCGCTCGGCGATCACGAGCGCGGCCGGCAGGGTCGCGCCCATCACCGACAGGCCGATCACGTCGAACTCGCCGCGCTTCAGCAGTCGTCGCGCCGCGCTCTCGCAGAGCAGGCTGCCGCTCGCGAGCTCGCCGCGCGCCTGTCGGAACGCGAGGTCCTCCAGCTCGACGTGCAGTCCGCGTCGCTCGAGCTCACCGGCCAGCCGCAGGAGGCCCGGCGGCGGCATCGAGTAGCCGAAGGTGTCGCGAAAGGGTGCCTGAGCCAGGAGCGAACGCATGTCGCGGAGCATGATCCCGATCCGCGGCGTGAATATCCAGCGGTCCGGCGGGGAGTCGGGACTGGAATTCCGCTCTGGACGCGAATGTCGTCATTCGGCCTCGTAAGGCGCACCTCGTCCCGATTCCCCAACGCACCCGGAGGCCCCGAGATGGCTGCCCGCAAGTCTTCTCTGCTACTCATCGTCCTCGTCGTCCTCGCCCTGCCGGTGCTCGCCGCGGTCGGCTGGTACGCGTTCTCGGCCAGCGACGAACCTGCCACCGAAGGGCTGTCTCGCGACTCGGAACTCGAGGCCGATGCCGACGCCGCGGGCGAGCTGGCCCTGAGCGATCCGGCCGTCTCGCCCGACGCGCCGCTGACCCGTGTCGAGTCGCTGGCCGAAGGCGCACGCGAGGACGTCACCCAGCGCGAGCGAGACGAGGAGGCCGCGGCCGCCAGCGCAGAGCTCGACTGGGTCGAGGGTCGCGTGGTCTTCGACTTCACGCTGCCACAGGACGAGGAGCTGTACGTCATCAGCCTGCGGCGCTCGATGTCGGAGGCGCAACTCTACGACCGAGCGGACATGCTGGATCCGCTCTGGAATCCGGAGGGGAAGACGCCCTCCGAGGCGACCGAGGGAGAGACCGAGGGAGAGACCGAGGGAGAGACCGAGGGAGAGACCGATGAGGAGGCCGAGCGCAACGGCGGACCGCTCGTCGACTTCGCGCGGGTGGATGCCGACGGCCGCTTCCGGGTGGGCGTCCGCCGCGCAGGGGGCGCGGGGCACCTGGCGCTCGCGGGTCGCTACGTCTACTCGCGGCACACGCGCACCGTGCAGAGGGACAGCGGTGGAGTCGTGCTCACGGGCGAGCTCGGTGGCTGGATCCTGGGGCAGCTCACCTCGCCCGGGATGCTGCCTGGTGACGAGCGCCTGGCCGGCGTCGAGGTCGAGCTCGGGCCCGACATCACGGCGTCCTTCGATGCCGTCGCGATCCAGCGGCAGGCCTACGCGCCGGAGACCGACACCGACGCCCAGGGGCGCTTCGAGTTCCGCGGCGTGTCCGACACGCTGACGCGTGCGATCTTCACCAACCCGGAAGGGCTGGGAGGAATTCTGCGACTGGGGATCGAGCCAGCGCCGGGCGAGCGCTTCGAGCTCTCGCTCGCGCTCCAGACGGGCGCCACCCTCCGCGGCGTCGTCCTCGGTGAGGACGGCGAACCGATCCCGGACGTCGACGTGGCGGTCACGATGCGTGGGGCGCTGGCGCAGGTCGTCGACGAGCTGCGCGAGGCCAAGACGGACGCCGAAGGGCGCTTCGAGCTGAAGAACGTGCTCACGGGCCGCCTCCTGCAGATCACCGCCAAGCCCGAAGGCTGGCGCGCGGGCAAGCTGCTGCTGGAGGAGAAGCTGCGCGACGACCAGGTGCTCGATCGTCTCATCCTGCGCTGCTCGCTCGGCGAGACGGTGCTCGGCCGCGTCGTCTACCCGGACGGCACGCCGGCTGCGGGCGCCGAGGTCGTGATCTCGACCGACCTCTCAGCGGTCGACCCCGCGATGATGGGGGCTGCGCAGGGCTCCGCCATGCGCTCCGAGACCGAGGCGGACGAGGACGGCCGCTTCCGCTTGCAAGGGCTCTCCGAGGGCAAGTTCAAGGTCGCTGCGCGCATCGACAGCGACGAGGGGAACCACGAGGGCAGCTGGGAAGCGCGCCTCAACGGCGTATCGAGCGGCACCCAGGACCTGCTGGTCGAGCTGCAGGGACTGAGCCCGCTGCGCGGACTCGTGAGCACGCCCTCGGAACTGCCGATCGGCGCCTTCACGGTGCGCCGCACGCTCAGCGGCTCCGGTGGGGTGATGGGCATCGGCGCCGAGCGCCGCGCGAAGGCCTTCGACGAGCTCGAGGACGGCGGCTTCACGCTCGAGAACGTCTCGCCCGGGGTGTGGGAGGTGATCGTCTCCGCGGAGGGCTTCGCGACCAGCGCGATGTTGGAGGTCGAGGTGCCCATGGCGGCCGATGCAGAGCCGCCGACCTTCGAAATCGTGCCGGCGGCGGGCGTCGCGGGAACGGTGTTCGACGCGGCCGGCAAGCCCGTCTCGGGCGCGACGGTGACGCTCGAGCAGGATCTCGGTCAACGCATGAAGGCTGCGTTCGGTGGGGAGGAGCCGACGGCCATCACCGACCACGAGGGCAAGTACCTGCTCGAAGGTCTCGAACCCGGCGGCCAGTCGATCCTCGCGCGCATGACCGGCTTCGCGAGCAGCGCGCCCCGCCCGGTGGAGCTCACGTCCGGCGAACGGATCGACGGGATCGACCTCGAGCTGCGGCTCGGCGGCACGATCCTCGGTGAGGTGCTCGCGGAGGATGGCGATCCCTACCCCGGACGGATGGTGATCGTGCAGGTCGTGCCCAACTACAACCGGCAGTACATCGCGACCTCGGGTCCCGACGGCGACTTCCGCTTCGATCACCTCGAGCCCGGCTCCTGGCAGATCATCGCCATGGCGAACCCCATGACGGGGGAGCTCGACATGGAGGGCAAGCAGGACATGAGCGACATGCTCGGCGAGATGAAGATGGACATGATCGACGTCGTCGACGGGGAGGAGCACTGGGTCACGCTCGGGAAGCCGCCCGAGGATCCGATCGAGGTGCTCGGGAGCGTCTCGGCGGGGACCGAGCCGGTCGCGGGGTCGATGGTGATGTTCGTGCCCGAGGACAGCGCGGGCTTCAGCGACCTGCGCATGACGACGACGGACGCCTCCGGTGACTTCAAGCTGACCCTCGAGAAACGCGGCGCGTACCTGGTCACGGTGCAGTCGAACGTGTCGACCGGCCGGCAGAGTAACATCGAATTCGACCAGACGATCCCGGAGGAGGGCTCCACGCACCGCGTTGCCTTCAAGCTGCCGCTCGGCGGCATCAAGGGCCGCGTGCTCGACACGAAGGGCAAGCCCGCGGCGGACTGCCGCGTCACGCTGAACGTGGACGACGGCATTCGCTTCGGCTCGTTCCTCGGGGGCCACTACTCGGAGAGCTCGACCGACGCGAACGGCAACTACGCCATCGAGCACCTGAGCCCCGGCCGCTACACGGTCAGCGCGGGCGGCGCGACCCTGGCCGGACTGCTCGGCGACGACGCCGTCGCGGGCCGCGTCGTGCGCAGCGGCCTGGTCGTGAAGGAGGGGGAGCTGCTCGAGGGCGTCGACTTCCGCCTCAAGCGCCCGGGCAAGCTGACGGGCCTCGTGCGCGGCATGGACGGGCAGCCCGTGGAGGGAGCGGCCGTCTTCGTGCGGGACAGTCAGGGGCACCTGCTCGACCACTTCTCGCTGGTGGCGACGGACGCCGCGGGCAAGTTCACCTACATGGGCGTCTCCGAGGGCGAGTACCGCATCCAGGCCAAGAAGGGCGACCGCGTCAGCCCGCTGAGCCAGCCCGTGAACGTGAAGGAGGGCGGCGCGGCCACGGCCGAGGCGCGCCTCGAGGAGGGCACGGTCATCGTGCTCAAGGTCGTGGACAAGCTCGGGACCGAGTTCCGCGCGCGCGTCAGCGTGCTCGATCCGCAGGGCAACGAGATGTGCGCCATGCTGACGATGACCGAGATCATGTCGCAGTTCGGCAAGGGCTTCTCCAGCAACGAGCAGCGCGTGGGGCCCCTGCCCGAGGGCCGCTATCAGGTCTTCGCGACCCTCGACGACGGCCGCGAGGCCTCGAAGACCATCACGCTCTCGGGCCAGACCGAGCGCCGCGTGATCCTGCGCGTGAACTGAGCCGGCCCGTGGCGCGCGCGGGCGTCCAGTCGGCGTCAGCGCGCGCGCGGCGCGAGGGCCCGGGCGAGCACGGCGACGGCGAGGATCCAGGCGAGCGCGCCCGCCGCGAGCCTCCACCCGGCCCGCTCGCGAGTGCGTCGCCACACGTCGCTGGCCCCGGGAGTCCCGTACGCGCGGAACACGAGGCTGCGGTCGCTGCGCACCAAGCCGCCCCGCGAGGAGCCGACGAGGTACGGCGTCTCACCGCTGTTGCGCGCCCCGGAGCCCGCAGCGCGCGCGACCTCGCCGCCGTGCCAGGTCTTGAACGAGGGTCCGTGCTCGGTGCCGACGACGCGCGCTCCGGCGTTGGTGGTCAATCGGTAGTGCATCTCCTTCCAGCGGCTGTCCGCGATCGGCTCGAACGAGAAGAACGCATAGCCGCCGTTCACCTCCTCCTCCGGCAGGAGCTCCGCGCGCCGCAGCGGCGGATCGATCGCTGGGTCGGCTCCCGGCCCCCAGACCTCGAGCACGCACGGCCCGACGGCCGGCCGCATCACGTCGATCGCGAAGGAGAGCGCGGACAGGTGCGCGTGCGGCACGCGCAGGTAGCTGTCGCGCGCGCCCCAGGCCGAGCTCGGGTCGGCGATCACGCCCTCGTGCACGGGGCCGGGCACGATGCGGTTGCCCCAGGCCATGTCGACGCCGGGCTGGCCGTCGTAGCGCAGCCAGGGCGTGTACGGGCTCGAGGGCGCGTCGCCGGGGATCTCGAGCCGCCACCAGTAGGACTGCCCGGCCGAAGCCTCGAGCGGCTCGAACTCGAACGACGCCCAGCCGCGCGCGCCAGCCGGCGGGAGCGCGTCGCTCCCGAGCCGCGCGCGCCGCAGGACCGTCCCCGCCGGACCCTCCTCGCACAGCACGAGCTCCAGCGCGGCGCCCTCGGTCGGGCCCTGCACGACGAGCGCGACGTCGATGCGCCGTAGCCCGTCCCAGCCGGCCACGAAGCCCTGGCCGGGCGGGTAGCTCTTCGGGATGCGGCCGGCCTGCGTGCGCCACGGGACCGTGCGGACCTCGATGTCGGCGACCTCCTGGGTCGGAGGCGTGAACGCGACGAGCGCCAGCGCGAGCAGCGCGATCGCGCCTGCCGCGCCGATCAGGAAGGCGAGCGAGCCCTTCACGAGCCCCACACTCCGTACTGGTTCCACACGAGGCCGCTCCACAGGAACACGGCGTCGAAGAGCAACAGCGCGACCGTCGAGGCGACGAGCGCGCGCGGTCGCCAGCGCTCGGGCAGCGGCGCGAGAGCGCCGGCGGCGACGAGCGCGGCGAAGGCGACGAGCTGCGGCATCACGTAGCGGCCGGCCGCCGTGCCGCGCAGCAGCACGAGCGCGAGCTGTCCGGCGACGGCGGCGAGGCACAGCAGCAGCAGACCGCGGCGCAGGTCCGAGCGCCGCGCGAGCGCCCAGGCGAGGCCCACGCCGCACAGCGCGAGCGCCCAGCCGACCGCGGCGTGCACGAAAGGCGGCAGGTCGCGCGAGTACCAGTTGAAGGCGCCGACCGCCGTCCGCCCGAACTCGGCCCAGAACGCGGGCTGGACCGCGCGGTGCAGCCGCTCCTGGAGGTTGCCGAGGGTCAGCGGGATCGCGGGATTGTTGCTGAGGTAGTAGCCGAGCGGTACGAGCGCGGCGAGGGCGAGGAGACCCAGCGCGAGCAGCGCGCGGCGCGCCGCGCGCTGCTCGCGCTGGGTCTC
>CAYGST010000238.1:0-7336 GCA_964352415.1 uncultured Planctomycetaceae bacterium
TCTCGCGGATCTCGACCTCGTACTCCTCGATGTGGATCGAGGTGAAGACGTCGTCGCGGACGAGGCGCTCCGACACGAGGATCGCGTCCTCGAAGTTGAAGCCGTCCCAGGTCATGAAGGCGACCAGGAGGTTCTTGCCGAGCGCGAGCTCGCCGTTCTTCGTGGAAGCGCCGTCCGCGAGGAGCTGGCCCTGCACGACCTCGTCCCCCTCCCTCACAACCGGGCGGTGGTTCTGCGTGGTGCGGTCGTTGAGCCCCCGGAACTTGGCCAGGTCGTAGTCCTCACCGTCCACGATGATCGTCGTGGCGTCCACGTAGTCGACGGTCCCCGCCTCGAGGGCGTAGACCGGCAGGTTCGAGTTGCGCGCGACGACCTTCTCCATCCCCGTGCCCACCGTCGGCGGCTCGGCGATCAGGAGCGGCACCGCCTGGCGCTGCATGTTCGAGCCCATCAACGCGCGGTTCGCGTCGTCGTGCTCGAGGAACGGGATCAGCGCGGCGGAGATACCGATGATCTGCGACGGCGAGACGTCGACGAAGTCGACCTCTTCCGGCGGGACCTCGACGTTGTCCCCGTCCCGACGCGCGAGCACGCGGTCGGTGGAGATGTTCATCTTGTCGTCGATCGGCACGTCGGCCGGCGCCATCACGAGACCCGTCTCCTCGTCCGCGCGCAGGTACAGCACGCGCTCGGTGAGCTTGCCCTTCTTGACCTCGCGATAGGGCGTCGTCAGGAAGCCGTAGTCGTCGAGCTTCGAGTAGAGCGCCAGGCTGGAGATCAGGCCGATGTTCGAGCCCTCGGGCGTCTCGATCGGGCAGAGGCGACCGTAGTGCGACAGGTGGACGTCACGGACGTCGAAGCCGGCGCGCTTGCGGTTCAGGCCGCCCGGGCCGAGCGCGGACAGGCGCCGCTCGTGGGTGAGCTGCGAGAGCGGGTTGGCCTGGTCGACGACCTGCGAGAGCTCGCTCCGACCGAAGAAGTACTCGACGGCGCTCGAGAAGGTCTTGGAGTTGATCAGCGTCCGGGGGGACACCGTCTCCGGGTTCTCGAGGTTCATCCGCTCCTGGGCGGTGCGGCGCAGCTTGAGCAGGCCCTTGCGGAACTCCTCCCCGGCCAGCTCGGCGATCGTCCGCACGCGGCGGTTGCCGAGGTTGTCGATGTCGTCGATCTCGCCGTTCGCCGAGCGCAGGCCGACCAGGTACTTCACCGAGTTGATAATGTCCTCGGCCTTCAGAACCTGGATGTCCTCGGGGATGTCCTGCTTGAACTTGCGGTTCAGCCGGAAGCGGCCGACGCGCCCGAGGCGGTAGCGCTGCTCGTCGAAGAACTTCTCGTGGAAGAGCTCGCGGGCCTTCTCGAGCTGCACCGGGTTGCCGGGGCGCAGGCGCGAGTAGATCTTCAGCAGGGCCTCTTCGTGGCTCTTGGTCGGGTCCTCGCGCATCGAGTTGACGATGAGCAGGTCCAGACCGTCGACGTCCGAGTCGACGATCTCCACCTCGGCGAGACCGCTGCCCGCGATCTCGAGGGCGACCGACTCGGAGATGATCTCGCCCGAGGCGACGAGAACCTCGCCAGTCTTGAGAACGATGACGTCCCCCACCGCGATCTTGTCGGTGATCTGCTTGGCGAAGGCGTTGTCCGTCTTGCTCGGCGTCTTCTTGATCGTCTTGGTCTTGTAGAACTCGCGCAGGATGTCGCGGTCCGTCCCGAGCTTCTCGTCGAGGGCGCGCAGCAGCGTGATCGCCGAGAACTTGCCGGACTGGTCGATGCGGACCGTCAGGAAGTCCTTCTTGGTGACGTTCAGCTCGACCCAGGAGCCGCGCTCCGGGATGATCCAGCAGCTGTGCAGCTTGCGCGTGTCGGACGCGCTCGCCTGCTCGAACGAGAAGTCGACGCCGGGCGAGCGGTGAAGCTGGCTGACGATGACGCGCTCGGAGCCGTTCACGATGAACTCGCCGCCCCCGATCATGATCGGGATCTCGCCGAGGTAGACCTCTTCCTCGATCGGCTCCGGCTTGATCAGGCGCAGGCGCACCTTCAGCGGGTAGCCGAAGGAGAGCCGCAGCTTGCGGCACTCGTCGATCGTGTAGCGCGGCCGTCCGAGCTCGTACCCGACGTACTCGAGACACATGGTCTTGTCGTACGAGTAGATCGGGAAGATCTCGGCCAAGAGCCTCTGCATGCCCTTGTCTTCACGATTCGCCTGCGGTACGTCCTTCGCGAGGAAGTCAAGCCAGGCCCCGGTCTGAATCTCCGTCAGGTTCGGGAACTCGACGATCGAGGGATAGCGTCCGAAGGACTTGACGGGCAGTTCGGTATCGGTCATGGAAGCCGCTTATCGACGGGCCGGATCACAAGGCGGTTGGATCCCGGCCAGCAGGTACGAATAAGGGAGCGCTCGAGAAGGAATCTGCGGCGTCCGGCGTGCGCCCCCTCCACCAGGGAGACGCTGCTGGCGGGGCAAAATGCCCCCCCCGGACCGCCCAGACCAGGCACCAATGTAGCGTGGGCCCGACGACAATCCACCCCCCGCAAGGATCCACCGACTTGGGGGATCGCAGCGGAGTGGGACCGCGTCAGGGTCGCTTCATCCGGGCCGTAACGGCACTCGGGAGTCCCGAGTGACCTCGAAGCCAACGACGGAGTCCAGGCAGGGCGAACGTTCGCCCCCCCTGGATCCGTTGCGCTTCGAGCTGCGAGGAGATCAAGAGCTGTCGCGCGGCGGTCGGCGAGGGAGTCCCCCACCGGTTCCGCCACGCTGGCAGGTTACTTGATCTCGACCGAGGCGCCGGCGCCCTCGAGCTGCGCCTTCATCTCTTCGGCTTCCTCTTTCGAGGCGCCTTCCTTGACGGCCTTCGGGGCGCCGTCGACCACTTCCTTGGCCTCCTTGAGACCAAGACCGGTGATCGCGCGGACTTCCTTGATGACCTGGATCTTCTTGTCGCCGGCGGCGGTCAAGATGACGTCGAACGACGTCTTCTCTTCCTCACCACCGCCACCGCCATCGGCGGGGGCGGCTGCGACGGCGACCGGAGCGGCGGCGCTGACGCCCCACTTGTCCTCGAGATACTTGACCAGCTTGGAGGCCTGGAGCAGGGTCAGGCCATCGAGTTGGTCGGCGATGGTTTGGAGGTCGGCTTCGAGCTCGATGGTTGCCTCTTCAGACATGGCGATGGCTCCTGAAAGGAGTGTCCTGTTAGGGATCTAGGGAGGATGATTTCGGCGAGGCCCGGCGTGGGACCCGCCTGCCCGGGACAGGCCCGGGATCGTGGGGTTCGGTCCCCCCTCACATCGAGGGGGATCCGATACGGGTGAAGGTCACCTGATGACTCAGGCGCCTTCCTCGCCCTGGTCGGCGTGGGCCTGGAGGACCCGCGCCAGCCCGCCGGGCACAGCGTGGATGGTTCCGACGAGACTGCGAGCGGGGCCACTGAGGACACCGAGCAGCATGGCTCGAAGAGTGTCGCGATCGGGGACGTTGGAGAGCTGGGCCGCGTCCGAAGCATTCAGAACGTTGCTCTCGAGCATCCCGGCCTTGATGGTCACCTTGCCGGCGGCCTTCACCGCTTTCGCGGTGAACACCTTGGCGGCGGTGATCGTGGCCTCGGCGTCGCCGTAGGCGATGCCGGTGTTGCCCTTGAGGGCCTCCTTCGGGAACTCGAAGCCCTTGGCGAGGAGCACGCGGCGCGCAATGGAGTTCTGCACCATGCGGAAGCCCACGCCCTTGTCCGCCAGCTCGTTGCGGAGCCCTTCGGATTCCTCGACGGTCAGGCCGCCGAAGGAAACCATGACGAGACCTTCGATCCCGTCGAATTCCCGCTCGAGCTCGCGGTTGACGATTCTCTTGACGATGTTCGGCACGAGATCAGCCTCCGTAAGTGATCCAGACGCCCGGGCCCATGGTGGTGGACAGGGAGATCTTGGCGAAGAAGTGACCCTTCACCGCCGCGGGGCGCATGCCGCCGAGGTGGTTCAGGAACGTGCTGAGGTTCTCGTTCAGCGCGTCGGTCGTGAAGGAACGCTTGCCGACGGCCGCGTGAACGTTGCCGCCAGCGTCCGTGCGGAACTCGACCTTGCCGGCCTTGAACTCCTGGACGGCCGTGGCGACGTCGGGCGTCACGGTGCCCGACTTCGGGCTGGGCATCTTGCCCTGTGGGCCGAGGACCTTACCGAGGCGACCGACGTGTTTCATCATGTCGGGACTGGTGATGACGACGTCGAAGTCCATCCAGCCGCCGGCGATCTTGTCGGCCAGGTCCGCCGAACCGACTTCGTCGGCTCCGGCTTCGCGGGCAGCATCGGCCTTCTCGCCCTCGGCGAACACGACGACCTTGATGGTCTTGCCGAGTCCGTTCGGGAGCGAGCACGCGCCGCGCACCAGCTGGTCGGTCTTGCGCGGGTCGATCCCGAGCTTGACGACCACTTCGACGGACTCGTCGAACTTCGCCGCGGGGAGCGACTTGAGGAGGTCGATGGCCTCCGCAGCCTCGTAGGTGCGGTTGCGATCGACCAGGGTCGTCGCCTTCTCGTATCGTTTGCTTCGGGTCACCATAGGTCTACTCCTCGACCTCGATCCCCATCGAGCGCGCCGTACCCGCGATGATGCGGCAGGCGTGGTCGATGTCTCGGGCGTTCAGGTCGCCCTTCTTGATCTCCGCGATCTCTTCGAGGTCCTTACGGGTGACCGATCCGGCCACCTCGACCCCGATCCAGCCCGCGGCCTTTTCGATTCCCGCAGCCTTCTTCAGCAGCACCGCAGCAGGCGGCGACTTCAGAACGAAGTCGAAGCTGCGGTCCTTGTAGACCGTGATGACCACGGGGAGGATCATCCCCATCTGGTCACGCGTCCGGTCGTTGAACTGCTTGACGAATTCCGCGATGTTCGCGCCTTTCGCACCCAGGGCGGGACCGACGGGCGGCGCCGGAGTCGCCTGGCCCGCGGGGCACTGCAATTTGATGATGCCGGTGACTTCCTTCGCCACGTTAGACGGCCTCCACTTCCCAGTATTCGAGTTCGACGGGGGTGGGACGGCCGAAGATGGTCACGATGACCTTAACCGTCCCCTTGTCCGGGTTGACTTCGTCGACGGTTCCGTCGAATCCGTCGAATGCACCCGACTTGATCTTCACGAGGTCGCCCTTCTGCATGCCGATGGACACCTGAGGCTTGGCCTCGGACTCCGACATGCGTGAGAGGATCTGCGTCACTTCTTGTTCGGTGAGCGCCGTGGCTTCGCCGCGCGAGCCGAGGAACTCGCGCAGGCCATCGACCTGGCGGAGCGTCGAGCGCACGGCCTGCGTTCGGCCATCGTCCGCGTCGTCGATCTCCGCCTGCACCATCAGGTAGCCCGGGTAGAGCTTCTGATTGACGGTGCGCTTCTTGCCGTTCTTGAGGTCCGTCACGCGCTCGAAGGGCACGAGCACCTGCGGAACCGAGTCCTGCAGACCCGCGATCTTGATGCGCGTCACCGCGTTGCGGGCGATGCTGTCCTCACGCCCGGACTGACAGCGGATGAAGTACCACTCGAGTGCCATGATCGGATTCTCCTCTATTGCTTTCGTCTTGCTTCGCGCGACTCGCTCAACCGATGAGGAGGCGAGTGACGATGCGGCCGAGGAGATAGTCCGCTCCGGCCAGGATGGCCATGAGCACGAGAACGACGAGCACGACCGTGATCGACGCCTGCACCGCGTCCGGAACGGTCGGCCAGGTCACCTTGCGCAGCTCCGACTCGGTGTCGATCAGCGCGTCGGCGATCTTCGGCGACTCGGTCCAGCGGTAGAGCAGGAGCATCGCCGCCACGAAGACGACGAGGGCGATCAGGAAGGCCGGGGTGATGTCGACACCGATCACCGGGATCCGGCCGCCCGCCCACAAGCGCTCACCGAAAGTCTCGGCGAAGCGACCCGCGAGCTCGGAGCGGAGGGACAGGCATCCGTAGAAGATCAGGATCGCAAGCGACCAGAAGGCCGCCATGCGCGCCAGTCTTCCTTGATCTTGTCGGTAGGCCATGGGTTCGGTGGTTTCGGTGCTGTGCAGAGGGGAAAGGAGGCTCGGGGCTCAGGCGGACCGCGCGGGGCGCGGCGGGCGCTGCGCGGCTAGAGCTTCTTCTCCTTGTGCGACTGGTGCTTCCGGCAGAAGCGGCAGTACTTCTTCTTCTCGAGCTTGTAGGCAGCCTTCAGACGCTTGTGCGTCGTGTAGTTGCGGTTCTTGCACTCCGTGCACTCGAGGAAGACGTAGCGTTCTTTGATCTTCATGACGCGACCAGGATGTTCGTAGGGGATGCGGCGACGCCGCGTCCTCTGCACCGCGCTCGACCAGAGATGGACGACACGTCACGGAGGGGAGACCCGAGGAGGGGCGCGGCGCGCACCCCTCCCCGAGGAGTGATCTCGAGTGGGGACTACTCGAGGATCTTGGTGACGACACCGGCACCGACGGTGCGGCCGCCTTCGCGGATCGCGAAGCGCAGCTGCTCGTCCATGGCGATGGGCGTCATGAGCTCGACCTGGAGCTTGACGTTGTCACCGGGCATGCACATCTCGGCGCCGCCCAGCAGGTTCGCCGCACCGGTCACGTCCGTGGTGCGGAAGTAGAACTGCGGGCGGTAGCCCGAGAAGAACGGCGTGTGACGGCCACCCTCTTCTTTCGAGAGGACGTAGACCTCGGCCTCGAACTTCGTGTGCGGGGTGATCGTCCCGGGGGCCGAGAGCACCTGGCCGCGGATGAGGTCCTTCTTGTCGACGCCTCGAACCAGGAGGCCGACGTTGTCGCCCGCCTCGCCGTAGTCGAGCGTCTTCTGGAACATCTCGACGCCGGTGCAGGTCGTCTTGCCGATCGTGTCGGTCATGCCGACGATGTCCAGCGAGTCGCCCATGTTGATCTTGCCGCGCTCGATCCGGCCGGTGCCGACCGTTCCACGACCCTTGATCGAGAACACGTCCTCGATGGGCATCAGGAAGGGCTTGTCGATGTCACGCGGGGGCAGCGCGATGTGGTTGTCGACCGCGTCCATCAGCTCCCAGATGCAGTTGTAGGCCTCGTCGTCGACGCCCTTGCCGTCCTTGAGAGCGTTCTCGACGCCGAGGGCCGAGCCCCGAACGATCGGGATGTCGTCGCCCGGGAAGTCGTACTTGCTGAGGAGCTCGCGGATCTCCATCTCGACGAGGTCGAGAAGCTCTTCGTCGTCGACCTGGTCGACCTTGTTCATGAACACGACGATGGCGGGCACGTTGACCTGACGGGCGAGCAGGATGTGCTCGCGCGTCTGGGGCATCGGGCCGTCAGCAGCTCCACTTTTCGTTCATGCCGAAGCCGCTCGTTGTGGCTGCGGTG
>CAYGST010000239.1:0-7328 GCA_964352415.1 uncultured Planctomycetaceae bacterium
GCGAGAACGCAGTCGAATCGGTGGATTCAGCGAGGCTCTCGCGGACCGCCATGGGGCGCGAGGCGCTGTTCTCGGACGGAATGAGTTTCACCACGGGCTGCTAGGGGACCGGGACGGTCTCGAGCACGCGGGCGACGAGGGCGTCCGCGTCGAGCCCCTCGGCCTCGGCCTCGTAGGTCGGGACGACGCGGTGACGCAGGACGAGCGGCGCGACCGCCTTGATGTCCGCCGGCGTCACGAAGCCGCGGCCGGAGATGAACGCGTTCGCGCGGGCGCACAGCGCCAGCCAGATCGTCGCGCGCGGCGAGCCGCCGTACTGGATCAGCGACTCGAGCTCGGGCAGGCCCGCCTTGGACGGCTCGCGCGTCGCGAAGACGAGCGCGACGATGTACTCGCGCAGGCGCTCGTCGATCACGATCTGGTCGACGAAGGCGCGCGCGCTCTTGATGGCCGAGATATCGACCACGCGGCGCACTTCGGGCACCTCCGAGGTCTTGGCCATACGGTTCAGGATCTCGAGCTCCTCGCTGCGGCTCGGGTAGTGCACGTGCACCTTGAGCGCGAAGCGGTCGAGCTGGGCCTCGGGCAAGGGGTAGGTCCCCTCCTGCTCGAGCGGGTTCTGGGTCGCGAGGACGAGGAACGGCCGCGGGAGGTCGAACGTCTCTCCACCGATGGAGACCTGCCGCTCCTGCATCGCCTCGAGCAGCGCCGACTGCACCTTGGCGGGCGCGCGGTTGATCTCGTCGGCCAGCACGAAGTTCGCGAAGATCGGTCCCTTGCGCACCGTGAAGTTGCCGTCCTTGGCGTTGTAGACCTCGGTGCCGATCAGATCGGAGGGCAGGAGGTCCGGCGTGAACTGCAGGCGCGCGAAGTCGCCCTGGACCGCCTGTGCGATGCCGGACACCGCGAGCGACTTCGCCAGGCCGGGGACGCCTTCGAGGAGGACGTGCCCTCCGCTGACGAGGCCGATCAGGAGGCCGCGCACCAGGTCGCTCTGACCGACGATGACCTCGGAGAGCGAGCCTTCGAGTTCGCGCATCCAGGCGCTCTCGCGTTCGATCTCGGCGGCGTCGGGGGGGGAAACGGTCGGACTCGTCATGGTCGGCGCGGCGGAGGGGATCATGGGGCCGCCTACGGTGCGGCCGGTGGGCTGTTGGGGGCCTTTGTAAGCGCGACAGGATAGCGTCCCGAGCCCATGGCCGTGGGCTGCAAACGCCGGTCCCCCAAGGGCTCCTGACGGATCGCTTACCGGGTCGTCAGTCGATGACGACCGGCGGCGGGCGCTCCCCCCCGAACGGCTCGAGGCCTTCCTTGACGATCAGGTCGGCCAGCTGACGCCCGGAGATCTGAGCTCCGATCACGTCGTCGGGCTCCGGATAGCCGCTGGACTTCCCCGGCGGGGCGTCCGGGCGGAAGCCGGGCCCCTCGGCGTGCACGTGCAGCGTCTGGGTCGGGAAGGCGATCTCGACCTCGAGGCGCTGGGCGACGCGCAGGATGTCGAGGAAGAGCCGGTGCTTCTCCCGCAGCTCGGTCGACCAGTCCGGGGTCTCGACGAAGCAGTAGACGAGCACGTTCAGCGACGAGTCCGCGAACTCGTTCAGGTAGACGTGGTAGTAGTCCTTGCGCGTGTACGGATGCTTGCGGATCAGGCCGCGCACGGCCTCGCAGAAGGCCTCGATCTTGAGCGGCGGCGTCGCGTAGGAGAGCGAGACCATCGTCTTGATCCGCCGGTAGCGGCGCGCGCCCCAGTTCTCGGTCGCCGCGCGGATGAAGCGGCTGTTGGGGACGGTGATCAGGCTGTTCCAGAAGGTGCGGACCTTCGTGGAGCGAAAGCCGACCGACTCCACCGTGCCGTCGATGCCGTCGAAGGTGACCCAGTCGCCGAGCTGGTACGGCTTGTCCATCAGGACCGTCGCCGTGCCGAACATGTTCTCGATCGAGTCCTTCGCCGCGAAGCCGATGGCGAGCGAGCCGATCGAGAGGCCGGCGACGATGCCGTAGAGGTCCTCGGTCAGGTAGGAGACGACGTAGACGACGCCGATGACCGTCAGCAGGACCTTGAGCGTGCGCCGCACCAGGGGCACGAGCATGTCGTCGAAGCGGTTCTTCGACTGGTCCGCCTTGGCCTGCACGACGGCCGCGACCACGTCGACGAGGCGGTAGGCGGCCCACACGCCCCCCACCGCGAGGAAGAAGGCGATGCCGAGGCGCAGGACCTCGAAGGCGTTCACCTCGAGCTGCAGCATCGGCAGCGTGCCCAGCAGGAACCAGGCGGAGATCCAGAGCGAGAACGGCCGCTCGAAGCCGATCAGGACCTTCTTCTCGACCTTCAGGCGCTCGCTGCGCTCGATCCGCCGGGTCACGAAGCGGACCAGGAAGCCCACGACCCGGCCGAGCACGACGCCGACCAGGATCAGCGTCACGATCAGCAACCACTGCCACGGGAACAGGATCAATCCGCCCTTGGACAGACGCGCGGGCAGGAAGTTCTGGAAGCGATCGCCGAGCTGTACGAGCAGCGGCAGCTTCTCCTTGCCCTTTCTCAACGCCGCCTGGAAGTCGGGACGTACGAAGGCGTCCCGCAGCTGGTCGTACCAGTTCGGGATGCGCTTCAGCAGCGCGGGGTCGAAGCGCCAGTTCGGGACGGCCGACGGGCTGCCGTCGTCCACGCGCACGAACGGAAGCGCTCCGACGAACGGCTCCGGCGCAAGCAGGAACGTGCTGGCCTTGACCGGCATGCCTTCCAGGGGCCACTCGAAGGCGCGCTCGCCGTCCTGCGGGTCCGCGTACTTGCTCGGAACGAGCCAGGGCATGCGCGAGATGGACTCGTACAGCTTCACGGCGAGGTCACGCAGCGCGCCGCGCGAGACGTCCTCGGGAACGGCGTGGAAGCAGTCGAGCGCCGCCGCGAGCAGCTCCTCGTCGTAGGTCTTCAGGCCGTGGTACTCGCCCATCGCCTCCAGGAACACGTCCACGACCTGCCGGGGCGAACTGTGCAGCTCCTTCGGCGCGGTGGGAGCGAGCTCGGAGTTCTGGAGCGCTGCTGGCGGAGGCAGCAGCGCACTCGCCGTCGCGAACGGCACCACCAGCAGCAGGCCAACGGCGAGGAGGAAAAGGGAGCGCAGTCGCAGCGTGCGCCGCGGGCCTTCGGCAGTCGTCATGATCAGTCGGCTCGTTCAGGGCGCGTCGGCGCCGACGATCCTTCCGCGCTCGCGGAAGACCTCGGCGTACTGCAGCACGCGGCCAGCGTACGCCAGCGTCGTCGAATCCCCAGCCCGTTTCCGCTCCGCCCGCCAGGCTTCGTAGCTGCCGGCGGCCTTGATCCAGCGGCGCAGCTTCGTGCGTCCGGCGTTGTAGGCGACGAGCGCGCGCTCGGGGTCGTCGTCCTCGTTGCGCAGGGTCCAGGCGAAGTGCGAGGCTCCGAGGCGCAGGTTCAGCGCGGGGTCCTCGAGCAGCTCCTCCGGCGTCGGCGTCTCCACGCCGAGCCGCCGCGACGAGTCCGCCGTCGCCGGCGGCAGGAGCTGCATGAGCCCCACGGCCTTCGCCTTCGAGATGGCCTTCGGCTCGCCGCCCGACTCGCTGTAGACCATCGCCGCCACGAGGCAGGGGTCGAGCCCCGACTCCTCCGCCGCCGCCCGGATCTCCGGAGCGAAGCGCTCGACCCGTCGCAGCACGATCGGATCGGCCATGCGCCGCAGGACGGCCTTCGTCTCGCGCGGCCAGTTGTAGCCCGCGAGCCCGGAGCCCAGGAACAGCAGCGCGACGAGCCCGATCCACACGACGCGCCGTCGCGCGCCGCGTTCAGGCAGCCCCGTGCCTCCGCCTGCCTTCATCGCGGGGCTCAGCTCTGGAAGTTCTCCAGGATCGTCTCGCGCAGTGCGACGATCCAGGCCGCGCGCTCCGAATCGCTGCGCGGCAGCGGTCCGAGATCGACGCTGAGCATGCGGCCGAGCTCACGACGCGCGCGCTCCACGAGGAAGTCGTCCTGGGTCTCCACCACCTCGAGCATCAGGAGCGCCGCCTCACGCGCACCCTCCCCGCCCTGGAAGTTGGCCGACGGCGGGATCGTGATGCCGCGCCGCTCGAGCGCCGCGAGGAACCAGTTCAGCCCGTCCGAGTGCGTCACGCCGCTGTACCACTCGGCCCAGGCGACCGACGGCACCTCGGCCTCGCGCGCGTCGATGCAGGAGATCACTGCGAGCTCGAAGCCCACCTCGGTGTCGCGCTGGTCGAGCTCGAGCATCGAGATCATCGCGGTCACGACTTCGGGCGCGAGCATCGCTCCGAGCAGCAGCGCGCACTCGCGGCGCGCGGCGTGCGCGGGCGACTCGACGACCCGCAGGAGGTCCGGCTTGGCCTTCTCGCCCAGGTCGAACAGTCCCTGGCGCGCGACGGCGTACACCTCGCTCTCGCGCCCCTGGCGCAGGAGCGAGATCAAGAGCGGTGCCGCCGAGCCGTCGCCGAGCGCCGCGAGGCCCTCGGCCGCGCCGAGCTTGACCACCGGGTCGGGATCGGAGACGCCGAGCACCAGGGACTCGAGCACGTACTCGCCGCCGAGCTTGCCGGCGGCGCGCAAGGCAGCTGCGCGCACCATCGGCTGCGCCAGGCGCGCGCGCAGCAGCAGCTCCGTGCGCGCTCCCTCGACCCGCGCCACGCCGAGCGCGGTGACCGCGGCGGCCTCGACGATCGGATCGGGGTCCTCGAGCATCTCGAGCAGGAGGATCTGCTCCTCGTCGTTCGGGTCGCGGGAGAGCTCGCCCGCTGCGACCGCGCGCAGAACGGGACGCGGTCCGCGCGCCATGTCCTGGACGTACTCGCCGCCGCAGGCGGTGGCGATGCGGCCCATGCTCTGCAGCGCTCCACGCGGGAAGCGCGCGGTCAGCAGCTCGATCAGCTGGTCGCCGAGGTCGGGGACGATCGTCGCGTCCTCCGGAGCCTCGTCGGCGGGCTGCGCGGCCGCCGACGCCAGCGCGAGGTCGACCAGGATCTCGGCGCGCTGGGCGAAGAAGCCCTCGTCGCGCAGGAGGTCGAGCAGGAAGTCGAAGTCCTCGCGCGAGGCGACGCCCTCCGCAGCGTAGACGCGCTGGAGCTCCTTCAACGCCATGTTCCGGCGTGTCGGCGGCATCGGCTTGATCGAGGCGTAGACGAGCTCCTTCATGCGCTGGCCGCGCTCGAGCTCGCTGTGCTCACCGGCCCACCAGCCGGCCTCGGTCTCCCAGAATTCCTTTTGGTCCTTGTAGAGCACGAGGTTCGGGAAACGCTGCCAGCGGTTGCGCTCGCGCAGGTCACGCACGGCGGTCAGAACCTTGTCGAACCACGGCTTGGTCTGGCCTCTCCCGAACACGAAGCGCTTGCCACGCCCGTCGAGCACCACCTCCAGCTCACGCTCGCCGGAGCCGCGCACGCCGCGCACGCCCGGCTGTCGCTCGGGGCCGAGCACGCCCTCGCGCTCCAGCAGGGCGATCAGGTCCCGGCACTCGCGATCGGTCAGGAGGAGCTTCTCGGCTGCGCCGGCGCGCTTCTGCGCGTCCGTCGTCCAGGCCTCCACGCCGAGCAGCGTGACGTTCCCGTTCGGGTCGCCCGAGCCGCGCAGGTGCGCCTCGATCAGGCCTTCGCCTTCGGGCGGAACGGCCAGGAACGCGCGTCGCGCGTAGTAGCCGTTGCGGTTGTCCACCCACCACTGCACCCAGCGGGGACCGTCGGTGCCGAAGTCCTCGCCGCTCAAGAGACGCAAACGCGCGAGCACGCGCGGCTGCATCGCGGTGAAGTCGGGGTGGTACTCGCGGCCCGAGATCGAGTGGACCATCGTGCCCATCACGTCGCGGTCGAGCCAGGTCGTCGCGAACGGGCGTGCGCTGCGGTAGCCGATACCGGCGAGCGCCGCCGCGCAGCTCCCCCGCACGACGGGGTCCGAGTTGCGCAGGCCCTCGAGCAGCGGCTCGATGTGACGGTCCTCGAGGATCGCCTTCAGCTGCACGTCCTCGCGCTCGACGATCGCGAGGAGCGCATAGGCGTTCTCGCGCAGGATGAACTGGCGCGGCAGGGCGCGCGCGAGCAGCTCGAGCTCGATCGCCTCGTCCGCGCGGGCGGAGAGCGCCTCGATCACGCCGTTGGCGACGCGCGAGGAGCGGTCGTCGAGGTGAGCGAAGAGCAGGTCGAGCACAGCGGGGTCGTCGATGTCCTCGATCAGCTCGAGGGCGATCGCGCGCGTCTCCGTGCGCTTCGAGGCGAGCGTCTGCTCGAGCAGCGGCAGGTCCTCGGGGCCGAGGTTGCCGTCGAGGTGCCGCCGCGCGGCGACTCGCACGGTCTTCTGCGGGTGCTGCAGGAGCCCGATCAGGAGCTCCGGCGAGCCGTAGACGGGGTTGCGCTTCACGAGCTCGTCGAGCACCAGCGCACCGCTGCGTCCAGGCATCGAACCTCGCAGGCGCGCGACGACGCGCTCGGCGTCCTCGGCCTGGCCCGCGCGCACGAGCACGCGCCCGGCGACGACCACGACGGGCGCGCCGTTGTCGTGCAGGACGATGCGCGAGGTGACGAGTCCTTCTTCACCGAGACCGAGCAGCGACTCGACCGCCTTCTCGACCACGGACGCGTGGATGTCATCGGCCGCGGCGACCTGGCGCAGGATGTAGCCCGCGGCCGTGTCACCGTAGCGCATGTCCGAGCTGGAGATCCCGCCCGACTGGCGCAGGCCGCCATCACTGGGCGGCGTGGGCAGCGGTGTGCGCTTGCCCGTCGGCAGGTCGAGCTTCTCCTCCTTCTCGACCACCTCCGAGCGGCGATGCGATTGGTCCTGGCGGCACGCGGCGCACCAAGCCGTGTAGGTCCCGTCCGGCTCGGGTCGATCGAGCTTGGCGACGTAGTTCCGCTCCTTGCAGGTCGAGCAGATCAGGTGCGGCACGAGATTGCCGCCCTGTTCCTTGCCCGTGCCCTTTGGCTTGGCGCCATCGTTCGGCTGGGAGCTTGGCGTCGAGTGCCCCTTCTTGGGCAGCTTCAGCTGGGCCGAGGCGGTCGGCGCGGCGAGGAGCAGGAAGGAGAGACAGCAGACGGCGGCAACGAAGCCGCTCAGGTGGCGCGTCAAGCGAGGACTCATGTGCGTGCGGGGAGGGGCCTCCGGGGAGTTCGGCGTACCCCCGGCGAGCCCGACAGGATACGGGATCCCCCCGGCTTCTGGGCGCGACGTCTTCTCAGGGCACCACCTCGAGCCCCGCCGCGGTCCCCCCGCAGCGCTTCCGCAGCGCCGGATCGGCCAGGAGCAGGTCGCGGGCGGCCACCAGCAGGTCGACGCCGCTGCCCTGGCCGAGTACGACGCCCTGGTGCTGCTCGAC
>CAYGST010000240.1:0-7311 GCA_964352415.1 uncultured Planctomycetaceae bacterium
GACGAGAACCCCGGCGCCTACAACGGCCAGTGGCTCGAGACCTCGGGCGAGTGGCTCGTCAGCACGAGCCCTGCCACCGGTAAGCCCATCGCCAGGGTCCGCCAGGCCACGCGCGCCGAATACGAAGTCTGCGTCGAAGCCGCCCAAGCCGCCTTCCAGAGGCTGCGCACGATTCCCGCACCCCACCGCGGCGAGATCGTCCGCAAGTGCGGCGAAGCCATGCGCGCCAACAAGGACGCCCTGGGCCGACTGATCACCCTGGAGATGGGCAAGATCCTCCAGGAGGGTCTCGGCGAGGTCCAGGAAGCCATCGACATCGCCGACTTCGCCGTCGGCCAGTCGCGCATGCTCTACGGGTTGTCGATGCACTCGGAGCGCCCCGGTCACGCGATGCGCGAGCAGTACCACCCCCTCGGCGTCGTCGGCATCATCACCGCCTTCAACTTCCCCATGGCCGTCTGGGCCTGGAACTCGATGCTCGCGTTCATCGCCGGCGACCCGTGCGTCTGGAAGCCCGCGCCCGCGTCCCCGCTGTGCGCCATCGGCCTCACGAACGTGGTGCGCCCGGTCCTCGAGGCGGAGGGCCTCGGCGCGCTCGCGACCCTCGTCATCGGTACGGTCGAGGACGTCGGCGAGCCGATGCTCGAGGACCCCCGGCTGCCGCTGATCTCGTTCACCGGTTCCAGCGCGGTGGGGCGCCACGTCGGCCAGAAGGTCGCGGGCCGCTTCGGCCGCACCATCCTCGAGCTCGGTGGCAACAACGCGATGGTCGTTCTCGACGACGCCGACCTCGACATGGCGCTGCACGCCACGCTGTTCGGCGCGGTCGGCACCGCGGGCCAGCGCTGCACCTCTACGCGCCGCATCCTCATCCAGAAGGGCATCGAGGCGGAGTTCGTCACCCGCTTGCAGCGCGCCTACCAGGACATCCGCATCGGAGACCCGCTCGCGGAGGGCACCCTCTGCGGGCCGCTGATCTCGCCCGAGTCCTGCGACGCGATGCAGGCCTCGATCGAGAAGGCCAAGGCCGCCGGCGGCGAGCTGCTCTGCGGCGGCGGTCGCGTGGAGCTCGAGGGCGAGCTGGCGGGCGGCAACTACGTCGTGCCCGCCGTCATGCGCGTCGAGAACCACTACGAGGTGGTGCAGAACGAGACCTTCGGGCCGCTGCTCTACATCATCCCCGTGGACGACCTCGACGACGCGATCGCGAAGCACAACGCGGTGCCCCAGGGCCTCTCCTCGGCGATCTTCACGAACGACGTGCGCAACGCGGAGCGCTTCCTCGCTGCCTCGGGCTCCGACTGCGGCATCGCGAACGTCAACATCGGCACGTCCGGCGCCGAGATCGGCGGCGCGTTCGGTGGCGAGAAGGAGACCGGCGGTGGCCGCGAATCGGGCTCGGACGCCTGGAAGGCCTACATGCGCCGGCAGACGAACACGGTCAACTACTCGACCGAGCTGCCGCTCGCCCAGGGCATCCAGTTCGGTTGAGCGCGTGTCCGCGGGGGCGCCGAAGGTCGCTGGGGAGCCCACTCCCCGCCGTCGTCCTCGCGCCGCCTGCGCGTGCCGCGCAGTGGGTCAGCGCCCCGGCTCCGGCTCGGGGATCAGCCCGCGGCGCCGCAGCTCGGCGAGCTCTCGCTCGGAGATGGGCTGCGTCATCCAGGGCGGATTGTGCAGGGCGAGGCGCGTGCGCTCCATCCACGAGTACCAGGCGTCGCCCAGCTTCTGCAGCTCGTCGGCGCGTTCGAGGTTGGGCGAGCTCTGCTCGAGGTCCCCGGGGCCAGCGCCCGACTCGCGGTCGCGCATGTGACGGCGCCTGTCGCGCTGCGCCGGGTACGCGGTCCCGTACCAGGACGCCAGGAGCTTGGCGTCCCCGCGAATGGCGTGGACGGTGGACTGATAGCTGTAGCGACGGTCGTGCACGGCGAAGCCGTTCGAGACGCCGCCGGTCGAGAAGCAGACCTCCCGCACGGGCGGGCCGTCCGGCAGGCTCAGGGCGGGCACCTGGGACACGCCGTGCATCCCGCTCGGCCGCGCGATGCCGCTGAGCTCGAGCAGCGTTGGTGCGACGTCGAGGGTGCTGGCGAGGCCCTGGGCGAGCTGCCCGCGGGGGAGCTCGCTCGAGCGCGGGAAGCGGATCACGAGCGGGACGTGCAGGTCGACGTTGCTGAGCGTGCCGTGGTCGAGGTAGAGGCCGGATTCACCGAAGCCCATGCCGTAGGTGCCGACGACGCAGATCGTGAGGTCCTTCAGGCCGAGGGCGTCGAGGTGCGCGAACAGCCGGCCGAGCTTCGCGTCCAGGCGCCGCAGGTACTCGTCGTAGGCCGCCTCGTACTCGCCAACGGTCTGGGGGCCGCCGGACCACAGCCTGCGCGGGATCGCGAAGAACGCGCGGTCGGCCTCGACGACCGGCGGGACCTCCGTGAGCTCGGGGCGGGCCTGGAAGTAGTTGCTGCGCCGCTCCTCCTCGTGGCGCAGCGAGCGCTCGAGGTCGGAGACCTGCACGTACGCGAACCAGTCCCGGTCGCGGTCGTGGGAGCGGACCCAGTTCACGACCCGGCGTCCGAGCTGGGCCGCGCCGAAGTCGTTCTCGTCGACCTCGATGCCGCCCTCGAATTCGTCGTAGCGCTCGAAGCCGCGGTAGAAGCCGCGCTCGGGCGAGAGCCAGGCGTGGTCGACGAAGCAGGCCGTGGCGTAGCCGGCGGCGAGGAATTCGGCGGCGAGCGACGGCGTCGCGTCGGGGATCAGCCAGCGGCGCGACGGCGAGAAGGCGCCGGCGTCGTCCGGGAGCGGCTGGCGACCGATGACGGGGTCGCAGCCCGTCATCAGAGCCGTGTGGCTCGAGGTCATCTCCGGCCCCGTGCTGAAGGTCTGCACCAGGGCTGCTCCTTCCGCGACGAGCCCGGCGAGCGTCGGCGTGGTGTTGCGGTCGTATCCAGACGGCGTGGTGTGGTCCGCGCGCAGGGAGTCGATCGCGATGACGAGCACGCCGCGGCCGCCGTGGCCGCGCGCGGGAGCTTCGCCGACCTGGCTGTCCGGCATCGCGCCGCGGGTCTCCTCCGCGCAGCCGATGAGCCCGAGGCCCAGCAGCAGTCCCGCGCACAGCGCCACGGGACGGCGGCGGCGGTGGCGGAGCAGGGATCGCGTCAGCAACATGTTCGGATCGAGGTGGGGGTGCGTCGGCCTCGATTGTCCAGGGCGGCGCCAACCGTACAATGCCGCGCCCATGGCGCTACTGCACATCTCGAACCTCCGCAAGGACTACGTCGACCCCGACGGCCAGGCTCGGACTGTCATCGACATCCCGAGCTTCGAGCTGGAGGCGGGAGGGCAGGTCGCTCTCGCCGGCCGCAGCGGCTGCGGCAAGACGACCTTCCTGAACCTGATCTCCGGCATCGCGACGCCCGACCAGGGCTCGATCGAGCTCGACGGGCGCGAACTGGTCGGACTCTCCGACGCGCAGCGCGATCGACTACGGGCGAACGAGATCGGCTACGTCTACCAGCGCTTCTTCCTGCTCGAGGGCTACAGCGCGCTCGAGAACGTGCTGCTCGGGATGATGTTCGGGCCGGGGCCGGACAAGGACCTGGCGCGCGCTCTGCTCGTGCGCCTCGGCCTCGCCGACCGCCTGCATCACCGCCCGCACCAGCTCTCGATCGGCCAGCAGCAGCGCGTCGCCGTCGCGCGCGCGCTCGCGAACCGTCCGAAGCTCGTCCTCGCGGACGAGCCGACGGGCAGCCTCGACGTGCAGAACGCCGAGGAGGCGCTGAAGCTCTTGCGTGGGCTGTGCGAGGAGGAGGGCGCCGCGCTCCTGCTCGTCAGTCACGACGCGCACCTGCTCGCGACCTTCGACACGCACCTCGACCTGGCCGACCTGAACCGCGCCTCGGCGGGAGGCCGCGCGTGAGCGGCCTGCGTCTCATCGTCGGGCGCAGCCTGCGCCGGCACCTCCTGTCGACGACCATCACGGTGCTCTCCGTGGCGCTCGCGACCGGCCTCGTCATGGCGGTCTTCGCCGTCAGTCAGCAGGCGCAGCTCGCCTTCACGGGCGGGCCGCTGGGCTTCGACGCGGTGCTCGGCGCGCGCGGCAGCCAGGTGCAGCTCGTCCTGAACACCGTATTCCACCTGGAGACGTCACCCGGGAACGTGCCGTGGCGGCTCTACGAGGACCTGCGGGACGACAAGCGCGTCGAGCTCGCGCTGCCCTACGCCCTCGGCGACAACTACGAGGGCTACCGCATCGTCGGCACGAGCGAGGAGCTCTTCACGAAGTTCGAGTACAGCGAGGGCAAGCGCTTCGAGCTGCAGCCCGGCAGTCGCGCGTTCGACGGGGGTCGCCGCGAGGCCGTCATCGGCGCGCGCGTCGCGCGCGAAACGGGGCTGGGCGTCGGCTCGCACCTGCACCCGAGCCACGGCGTCGAGCGCAACCCGATCGAGGACCACGTGCACGAGGAGGAGTACGTCGTCTGCGGCGTGCTCGAGCCGACCAACTCGCCGAACGACCGCGTCATCTGGATCCCGCTCGAAGGCGTCTGGCGCATGGACGGCCACCGGCTGCGCGGGACGGGTGAGGAGTACCAGCCCGAGGACGGCGTCGCGATCGAGGACGAGCACAAGGAGCTCTCCGCGGTCGTGCTGAAGCTCAAGAGCCCGCAGGCCGGCTTCTCGCTCTCGAACCAGATCAACCGCGTCGGCAAGGAAGCGACGCTCGCGTGGCCGATCGGCGCGACGATGGCGCAGCTGTTCGACAAGCTGGGCTGGATGGCTCGCATCCTCGAGGTCGTCGCGTACCTGGTCGTCGTCGTCGCCGCCGGGTCGATCCTCGCCAGCCTCTACAACACGATGAACGAGCGCCGCCGCGAGTTCGCCATCCTGCGCTCGCTCGGCGCGCGGCGCGCGACGGTCTTCGGCGTGATCCTCGTCGAGGCCCAGGTGATCGCGCTGCTCGGCTGCGCGCTCGGATTCCTCGTCTTCGTGGCGATCCTGCTGGGCGCCGGTGGGATCGTGCGCGACCAGACGGGCGTGGTCCTGGACCTCTGGGTCTGGCACCCCGCGTTCCTCTGGACCCCGATCGGGATGCTCGCGATGGGCGCCGTCGCCGGTCTCTTGCCCGCCCTCAAGGCCTACGCGACCGACGTGGCCCAAACCCTGTCCCGGGGGTCGTGATTCGCGGCTCCTCCGTCTATACCTGGATCCCGTGAAACGCCTCCTCCCGCTCCTCTTCGCGCTCTCCGCGGGCTGCGACGTCGAACCCGCCGCGCCCGTCGCGACTCTGGCCGTTCAAGGCGCTGCGATCGACGGCTCCGAAGATCCGGTGGAGCCCGCGGCCGCGGTTCCGGCACAGGAGGCAGAAGCGCCGATCACCGAGCTCGCTCCGGACGACGGCTCGCTGGCGACCGAGGCGGACGATGGCGCGGTCGACGTCTCGACGCCGATCGCTTCCGTGTCCGAACCGGAGCCGGAGCCGGAGCCGGAGCCGGAGCGGGAAGAGGACGGCCCGGTCGAGATCGGCTTCCGCGACCTGTCGCTGATCGACTACGACGTCGACGCGATGCTCGACTTCATGCTCTTCCCCGACGAGTACGAGGGCGAGGACGTCGCCGACCTCGAGTTCCCGAAGGAGATCCTTCGCCTCGAGGGCAAGGAGGTCAGCCTCGTCGGCTACATGATCCCCGGCCGCATCGAGAAGGGCGGCAACGTGCGCGACTTCATGCTGGTCCGCGACCTGCTCGGCTGCTGCTTCGGCGGCGCGCCCATGCCGGACGAGTGGGTCGACGTGATCGTGGCGGAGGACGCCAAGGCAGAGTACCGCGCCTACATGCCCATGCGCGTGACCGGCAAGCTGACCCTCGGAGGGGACCAGGACGAGGCCGGATTCGCCCTCGGCGTTTATCGCATCACCGCGACCGCCGTCACGGCCGAAGACTAGACGTGTCGAGGACCCGATCATGATCCAGCTCCCGCTCCGCGCCCTGCTCCTGCCCGCCCTCGCCGCGGTCGCCGCCGTCGGTTCCCCGATGGCCGCGGCGGAGGTCTCGCCTCCTTCGCAGCAGCTCCCGGCCGGCGACGCGATCGAGGTCAGCCTGCAGAAGCTGATGAGCATCGAGTGGGAGCCGGGCGACGACATCCCCGAAGACGTGTCGGTCTACGACGGCCAGCGCGTCGAGGTCAGCGGCTTCATGCGCAACGGCACGACCGAGGGCCAGAGCTGGTTCGACCTGACGAACGACTCCTGCGGCTGCGGCACCGGCAAGGTGCAGCACTTCGTGCGCGTCACGATCGAGAAGGGCACGACGTCCTTCACGCCGGCCGAGCTGACGCTCGTCGGGACCTTCGAGGTGAGCGAGAAGGAGGACGAGGACGGCTTCGTCGAGAGCCTCTACCGGCTCAAGATCGAGACGCTCGTCCTGTGAGGCTCGCTCGCCTTGCGCTGACCGTGGTCCTCGCGCTGGGCGCCGCGCCCGTTGCGAATCCGTCCACGCAGGACCCCGCGACGCAGGACCCCGCGACGCAGAACCCGGAAGACGCGGAGCAGGCGGCCAAGCTCGAAAAATACATCGACCTGGCGCGCACCGGGCGGATCCCCGTGCGACCGCAGGCGGCGGGCAGGCTGGTGAAGCTCGGAGCGCCCGCCGCCGCGCGGCTGCGCGAGCTCGCGGGGGAGGACGGCGCGGGACTCGCGAGCCTGGGTCAGCACCTCGTCGAGGTCCTCGGCGAGTTCGACGACGCCGGGCTGCGCGCGCTGCTGTGGCAGCGCGTCGCCGACGCCGAGTTCGCCTGGCGCGCGCCGGCCGCGCGCACGCTCGCCGCGCGCCCGCAGAGGGCCGAGCTCGAGCGCTTCTTCGGCTTCACCCGCGATCCGCTCTCCGAGGTGCGCCGGGCCGGCGTGCTCGGGCTGGGCACGCTCGACGCCGAGCGTGAGCGCGGCATCCGGCGGCTGCAGGAGCTCGTGGGCGACCCGAGCGATCGCGTGCGTCGGGCCGCGGCGGCGCAGCTCGCGGACTGGGGCCGCGCCGCCTACCTCTACGTGCTCTCCGTCGAGCTCGAGCGCACGGACACCTACTTCGGCGTGCCCTTCGGTGAGCAGGCGCGCTTCGCCGCGCTGCGACTCCTGAAGGAGCGGCTCGGGGACGACTTCGGCTTCCGGGCGGAGGACGCGCCGGACAGCGAGGGGAACGCCGCGGCGCTCGTCGCCCTGCGCGCGGTGATCCTCGAGCGCTCGGGCGGCGCGTTGCCGATGCTCCCGGGGCTCGCGCTGGCCGGCGGCCCGATCGAGGGCGACGTGCTCGGCCTCGAGCTGCGCTCGTGTCG
>CAYGST010000241.1:0-7269 GCA_964352415.1 uncultured Planctomycetaceae bacterium
CTGGCTCACGGGGCTGCTCGTCGTGGGCGCTGTGCTCGGTGTCCTGTTCGTCGGGCGCTTCGCCGTGTCGCTCGGGCTCGCGACGCACTACTACGCGACGACCCCGCCGTTCGCAGAGTTCGTGGACTCGACGCCGGTCGCTGCGGAGGTCGCCGAGCGCTGGCTGCCGGAGGGGTCGCTGCTCGCCGAGAACGAACCGCTCGTCCTCGGCGAGGCGGGTGACTTCGACGACGCTGCGTTCCGTGCCCGCGCGAGGCTGAACCTGAAGCGCGGCGACCAGGTTCTGCTCGATGCCGTCGTGGGATTCGACGTCGTCGGCGACGAGGAGACGTGGGAGCCGCACGGCATGCGCCTCTCCCTCTCGGGCCTGCACACACCGCCGGGGATGCGAGCCGTCGTCCAGGTCGGAGTGATCGAACCCGAGGCCCTGCTGGACCACGACGACCCGCGCGGCCGGGTGTTCGTCGATGCGCTGCTGCTCGCGGGGGACGGCCCCGTCGCCTTCCGCGTCGTCGAGTACGAGTCGCCACCGCCGCGGCTCGCCGAAGGACCGGACAATGCGGTGCTCGGCCGCCTCGCGATGGGCTGGATCCACCCGGACGGCCAGCCGCCGGCGGAGGGCTACATCCACCACCTGCGGTGCCAGGCCGATGTTCACTGGGTCCGCCTCGGCGCGAACAGCTACATGGGCCCGCAGCTGCGCGGACTGGACTGGAGGACGAACGCGCCGATGTACTCCCGCGCCTTCGAGGCGGAGCTCGAGGACCTCGGGCGAAACAGCGCTGGCGTCAACGCGCTGCAGAGCTCGTCGACCACCTACACGTGGAACGACGTCGTCTGGTGAGCGCTGGCACGCGGAGCTAGCGCGGCGCCGGGCGAGAGCAACCGCCGTTGGGCTCAAGGACCCGAGAGGGTCCCCAGCTCCAGCGCCTCGAAGACTCCCTCGGCGAACAGCTCGTGGCCCCGCTCATTGAGGTGGCCGGCGCCGTTGAACAGGATCCACTCGTCCTTCGCGACGTAGCTGTGCGACGGTGTCTGCGCGCGCAGCGGGGGCAGGAGATCGATGCAGGGCACGCCAATGCGCTGGCAAAGCTCTGCGAGCCGGCGGTTCGGATGGAGCGGATCGAGCGGCACGTCTGCGCGGTCGCCCAGCTCCTGCACGAAGGCGAAGTCGTCGTCGAGGAGCTGGAGGCTCGACGGCATGATCACGAGTCCGAAGCGCGCACCATCCTCCTCCACGTCCCGGGCGAAGGTGCTCAGCACGGCGCAGGTGACTTGCCAGCTCGTGGCGACGTCACCCTCCTCGGCCGTGCAGTAGACCCACTCGGACTTGCGGAGCGTGTCGCCGTGGAAGACCTTGCGGCCTTCGCCCTCCTCACCGAGGCTCGCGAGCACCGTCTTCAGCTGCCGCTTGCTCGACTCGTTGACGAGCTTCTTCTGCCAGACGTAGAAGCGGCTGTACTCGTTGAGGAGCTCGTTGAACGCGATCCTCGGTGAGGGGTAGGGCATCTGCACCAGCTCGCCCTCGTCGTCGAGCTCGTAGTACAGCTTGACCGTTCGGGAGATGCGCTCGACGACTCCCCCGAAGTCGTTGCCGACGAAGTAGGTGCACAGGACGAGGTCCGCGTCGTAGCGCCGGCCGATGTGGCGGTAGAGCGCGAGCTCCTGATCCGGCGCGGAGCCGGAGACGCCGAAGTTCAGGACCTCCCAGCGCTCGTCCGGCCGCTCAGCGGCGAGCTTGCGCTCGAGGACCGCGCACGCCGTCGCGTCCTCCTCGACCTCGAGGCCCGCGACGAAGGAGTCGCCGAACAGCAGCAGCCGCCGGACGCCTTCGGGCTTCGCGTACGGGACGTTGGCGAAGCGCAGCCCGTGCGCGTTGAAGCGCAGGTGCACATCGCGCTCCGACTCGTCGCTGTAGTACGGCCCCTCGAAGTCGCTGAGGTAGCGCCTGCCGACGTCCGCGTCAACGACGAGCAGCGGGCGGCGCGTATCCGTCAGCGAGCGCACGAGGACCTCCGAGGCGACCAGCAGCGCGAGCAGACTGGCCAGGCCCACGCCGAGCTTCGGCAGGAGTGATTTGAGCTTCGGCAGCTTCATCCGGAGTTCAGCTGCTCCTCGCGCGCCGCTCTCGAGAACGAACGATCACTGCGCGACCCCGTTGTCGCGGTACAGCATGTAGGACGCCGTCTCGAAGAGGCCCGTCGCGAGTGCACCCATGCGCTCGAACGCTTCGGGCTCTTCACTGGCGAGGTCGAGATCTGGCTCCGCCGAGTCGTACGCGAACAGCTTCTTCGAGCCATCTGGCAGAACCTGAAGCTGGAATTCGGGGCCGACCAGCCCCGCCTCGCCGCCGAGGCGCAGGAACGCGTAGGGGCTACGCGCGTGCGCGTCGCTGAAGAGGTCACGCCCCATGGAACTGTTGCGGTGCTCGAGCCCCGCCAGCGCGGCGGCGGTCGGAAACACGTCGAGCGAGCTGCCGACGGTGTGCAGCAGCCGCGGCGGGCCGAGCAGCTTCGGGCCGTAGACGAGGAGCGGCACGTTGTGCTGCGTCAGCGCGGGGAAGCGCGCCGTGGTCGCCGGGAACGCCGTGCCGTGATCGCCGAAGAAGAAGAAGATGGTGTCCTCGAAGTACGCCTCGCCCTTCGCCAGCTCTACGAGTTCGCCGATCGAGTAGTCCAGGAAGCGCACCGCGTTGTAGTGGTCGATCAGCTCGGGGAAGCCCGCGTCGCGCAGGACCTGATCTTCGATGCCGGTCACGAGCTCGAACTCTCCGTGCTCCTCCGGGATCGTCCACGGGCTGTGGTTGCCCGACGTCTGCAGGAAGGCCACGAAGGGACCCTCTACCTGCGCGAGAACGGCGTTGGCCTCGCGCATCAGGTCGAGATCCGAGATCCCCCATACGTCGGCGCGCGGCGCGTCGTAGTCCCCCTCCTCGTGCAGCTGCAGGTCGGGAACGTTGTGCTCGAGGACGCCGCGGATGTTCCCCCAGCTCGCGCTGCCGCCGAGGAAGTAGTGCTTCTCGTAGCCCTCGAACTCGTTGAAGAGGGAGCGCTGGTTGATCATCAGCGGGTTTCGCGAGGCCGTGTCGCTGGGGGTCACGTCCGCGACCGAGGTGACCGCGCTGAACACGGAGCGTGCCGTCGGACCCGAGGGCACGAAGAACCGATCGAACAGGAGCCCCTCGCTCGCGAGGGCGTCGAAGCGCGGCGTTGGATCCAGCTCGTTGCCGAGGCAACCGACCTTGAACGCCGCGAGCGACTCGCACAGCACGATCACGATGTTCGGTCGGGAGGCGGCGCGGGCCGGATCCCCCGCGACGGAGCGCTGGAACGCGAGGGACGCTGGGTCTCCGCCCTGGACCCCGAGGTGCTCGGCGACGACGCCGTAGTGCGCCCGCGCCTTCTCGATGTCGAACGCCCGCTGCCGATGCTTCCAGGTGTCGACGAGCTGCAACGTCGGATTCAGCGCGAGAGCCGTCGTGAAGCGCTCCTGCGAGGCGTAGGCGTCGCTCCAGCGCAGCGGATAGAACGAGGCCTTGCCGTAGATGCCCGCCGCGATGAGCAGGAAGGTGATCGCGATCGACGCGAACCCAGCTCCCCGACCGCGAGGCGCCAACTCGCGCTGCACGACAACTCGCCCGATCCTTCGCAGACACCACGCATAGGCGGACACGACCACAGCCAGACCGAGCATGAGCCAGAGGACCGGATACGCCCCCCACACCATCTCCAGCGCGATGTCTGGCGCTGCAAGGTGCTCGAAGACGCTCGAGTCGAGGCGGACCTGCAGGTAGTCGTAGTGCGCGAAGTCGACGAAGTGCACGAACGCGATCACCGCCCAGCCGAGGACGAAGTACGCGGTGAAGAGCCCGGCTCCGCTGGACGCGCGCAGCCCTCGGGGCCATGGGAGCCACGCCAGGAGCAGCGCGGGGAGTGCGATCAGCAGCGTGAGCCGCAGGTCGAACTTCGTGCCGACGTACAAGGAGTGCAGCAGCTGCGGCGTGCTCGTGATGCTCGCCGTCCCGAGAAAGAGGGCGAAGAAGGCCATGCGAAAGACGAGCAAGGAGACGAACGTCACCGCGGTAAAGCCGAGGACCACTCGACCCCGGAGCCTCGCGCTGCTTGTCTCTCGACGTGTCATCGCGACGAGGAACTCCCGACCTGGTGCGCGGAGGCACCCCGGCGCGGAGCGTAGGAGAGCAGGAACTCCGCCTTGGGCTCGCCTTCCTTGAAGCTGCTGAACGGGAGGCGCAGCGCCGAGCGCGTCGCGCGCCTCGCTCGCTCGTTGTCCCAGCCCTCGTACTCCATGCGATAGATCGCACTGAAGACCTGCGCGCGGCCGTAGCCGTGTCGGCAGTGGATCAGGATCGGGTAGCTGTCGTCGTCTTCGAGCAGCTCGAGGAAGGCCGCGACCGCCTCGGCGCTCGGGACCTGCGAGGAAGGGATGCTGACGTGCTCGACGCCGACCGCCGCAAGCGCTTCACCCTCGGCCCGCGCGTCCGCCTCCGTTTCGCGCAGGTCCACGACCGTGCGGATCCCGCGGTTCTGCACCTCGTCGATGAGCCGCTCGTGCGGCAGCGTACCGGACTTGTAGACCCGCCCCTTCGCGATGACCTCGACCGCGGGGGACGGACCGATCAGCACGTAGGCGAACAGGAGCACCGGCAGACCCAGGCCGAGCGCCGCGAACCACTTGCGGGGCCTTGCCAGGCGGGAACGAAGGAACGAGGAGCGCCTGGGGGAGGCGAGGACCTCGACTGCGGGAGCGTTTGATGTCGTCATGGGGGCTTCGCGAGGGCCAGGGACGATCCCCGGTCACTCGTCGATGCCCTTATTGCACGAGCCCCCCGGGCTCCTGCATTAGCGTTGCATTAGAGAGCTCTAATGCGGCGCCGCGTCGACTCCGAGTCGCGCCCCGTTCGCTAGGCTCTCCGCACACTTGCCATGCGTATCCTCGTAGTCGAAGACGATCTGAAGATCTCCCAGTTCGTGCGGGAAGGGCTCGAAGCCGACGGCAACCTCGTCACGGCCGCGCACGATGGACGCGACGGCCTCGAGCTCGCGCTCAAAGGTGACTTCGACCTGATCGTCCTCGACATGATGCTGCCGACCCTCTCCGGTAGTGAGCTGCTCGAGAGTCTCCGCAAGGTCGACAATCAGGTCTTCGTGATCTGCCTGACCGCGATGACGGAAGTCTCCGACCGGGTCGAGGCACTGGAGCACGGCGCGGACGACTACCTGACGAAGCCCTTCAGCTTCGTCGAGCTGCGCGCGCGAATTCGCTCCCTGTTCCGGCGCTCGGCCGACGCGAAGCCCATGACGCGGACGGTTCGAGGGCTCTTCATCGACAGCCGCCTGAGGCGCGTGAGTTTCGAGGGTCAGCAGGTGGACCTCAGCGCGCGCGAGCTACGGCTCCTCGAGTACCTGGCGCAGACGCCGGATGAGCCGGTCACGCGAGCCATGATCGCCGACCGCGTCTGGGGCTACCAATTCGACACGGGGACGAACGTCATCGACGTCTACATCAGCTACCTCAGGCGAAAACTCAGCCGAATCGGCGTTTCACCGATCCTGACGGTTCGTGGGATCGGATACCTCCTCGACTCCGCTGCGTGCGACCCCTCGGACACCACTTCATGAACCTCTCGCCCCACTCCATTCAGCTGAGGCTCGCCGCGCTCACCGCGGGCACGGTCGCGCTGATCGGTGCGGTGCTCTGCGGCATCGGGTTCCTGCTGCTGCGCAGCGAGCTGGAGTCCGAGCTGCGCACCTTCGCCGTCCACGAAGCAGAGGAGCTCGGCGCAGTCATCGCGGCCTTCGCTGACGTCGATGAGCTGAAGATCGGGCGCGAGCGCCTCGAGCCGTTCAGTCAGGAAGGCGGACTGGTCTCCTTCGGGGTCTTCTCCTGGGACGGGGACCCCGTCCTCGGCTACGCCGGCTCCGAGCGCCGAATGCCCAAGCCCTGGCCATCGGGGATCGAGGCCGTGCGGTCCGGCGAGACGCCCTTCCTCCACATCCCCGGCCAGGACGGCGGCTCGAGTCTACGCAGCGCCAAGGAGATCGCGGGGGCAGGCGGCGCGCGCTGGATCGTGACGACCACGGTCACGCGGGATGGAACCGTCGCCGCCATGGAGCGCTTCCTCGTCCTCGCGAGTTTCGGGTTCCTGGTCGCGGTCGTGCTCTCGTTCCTCGGCGGTCTGGTCCTCATCGGCCGCGCCATCGAGCCCGTCCGCGCCATGGTGTCCGACGCCGAACTCATCGCGATCGACGTGCCCGGTCGCAGGCTGGTCGTGCCGCCCGAGGGCTCGGAGCTGCGTGAGCTCGCCAGTCTCCTGAACAGCTTGCTGGCCCGCATGGAGGAGACGATCTCGAGCCTCAAGCGCTTCACATCGAACGCGGGGCACGAGCTACGGACTCCGCTCATGCGCATCCGCGCCGACGCGGAGACTGCGCTGCAGAGCGCGAACGAGGACAAGATGTCGGACGCGCTCGCGTCCGTCCTCGAGGAGACGAGCGAGCTGCACGCTCTGGTGAATGCGCTGCTAGAGTTCGCCCGTGGGGAGGACCCGATTCTCCTCGGCGAGCCTGCCCTGCGCCTCGACGAGCTCGTGCTGGAGCTGGGCGACGAGGCGCGCGAGCTCGCGAACATGCGGTCGATCGAGGTCCACGTCGAGGTGCCGTCGCACCCGTGCTGGGTCAACGGCAGCCGGCTGCTGCTCTCCCGCTCCATCTGGAACGTGATCTCCAACGCTCTGAAGTTCACGCCCGATGGCGGAGCGCTGACGTTCACACTGCAGCTCGTCGGCGACGAGCTGCAGCTCGAGGTCGCAGACTCGGGGCAGGGCTTCGGCGCCGTGGAACCGGAGCAGCTCTTCGAGCCGTTCTTCAAGCACGGGGTCGCGCCGCACGGCCCACCCGGCCATGGCCTCGGGCTGCCACTCAGTCGTGCGATCGCTCGACGCCACGGAGGCGACTGGACCGCGGAGATGGGACCGAAGGCCGGAGCGAGGTTCCGACTCACGCTGCCGCAGTCCACGGAGTCGAGCCCGGAGTCCGCCGACTGAGCGGACCGGGAGACGTACCCTGCCGCGTCGACGTCCACCCCCGACCGTTCAGTCGCCGAGCGGACGCCGCGTGGACCCGCCAGCCGTCAGCGCGGCGTCACCACCTCGCGCAGCAACTGGCCCACCGACCCCGACGGCGGCTTGGCGCCGACGAGGCTCGAGAGGGTCGGGGCGACGTCGACGGTCTCGACGCGGCGCGCGCCGTG
>CAYGST010000242.1:0-7245 GCA_964352415.1 uncultured Planctomycetaceae bacterium
GCGCAGCGCAACGCGCAGGCGGAGCTCGCCAGGCGCGAGCTCCGCCTCGGGCTCGGTCTCGAGGTGCAGCCAGTCGTCCGCGTCCGAGCGAGCCGGATGCCAGCGCGCGCTCGCGACGCGCCGCTCCACGCTCGAGGACGGAGCAGACGCGAACACCTCGAGCTCGACGAAGACCTCGGGATGCGGCGCCAGCGGCAATCCGGCCTCGCCCTCGAAGGCGAGCCACGCGCCGGCCTCGACGAGCTCGCCGGGACCGAGCGCCGGCACGCGTCCGGGGCGCGACTCGAGCTCCACGGTCTGCTGCACCTCCCCACCTGCGCCCAGCGCTGCGTAGCCGCTCCCGTAGTAGCCCGCGCGCTCGGGCGCGGTCGGTCCGGGAGACACGGCACCCGAGGTCTGCCACCCACCGCGTCGCGGCGACTGGACCTCGAAGCTCGCGTTCCCGAGTCCGACTTCCTCCCTCTCGTAGCGACGCACGCGTACGGCGTCGAAGTTCACCGCGCCGCTCGCGTCGACGTTCAGTCGATAGCGCAGCTCCGTCGCCCCGCCGGGTACGCGGCCGCCGGAGCCGACGAGCGGCCGCGTGGCGATGTACAGCCAGCGTCCCTTCGGCAGCGCGTCGGCGTCCCAGCGCGGCGAAGCCGCCAGCTCGGTGATCCCGTTCGGACCCGCAGCCGCGAGCTCGAGCCACACGTCGCCGGCGCCCGCGCTCGGCGCCAGCCAGACCCACGCGCCGAACTCGAGCTTGGTGCCGGGGCGCCCCGCCTCGGGGGCGGACTCCACGAACTGCCCCGGAGCGATCGGCACCGCGCGGGCGAGCCGCGCCTCGACCCCCGGCGCGAGGTCGCAGGCGGCGCTCGGTCCTCCCGGACCCTTCGACGGTCCGGACACCGCGAAGAACGGCAACCTGCCGTCGCTGGCGCTCTGCGCCCAGCCGAGGAGCCCGCTGTCGAAGTCGCCGCCGGGAATGGCCGCGGCTCCGCTGCCCGCGGCTCCTCCGGGGTCCCCAATCGGGACCGGCGCGCCCAGCGCGCTGTCGCCGCCGGCCAAAAGGACCAACGACGCGAGGCCCTCCAGGGCCCAAGCTCCACCTCGCATCTCCCCGCCTCTCCGCTCGGGACTCCTCGAACGGCACGATGCTAATGCAAGTTCCTACAATGCGCCAGGGGGCAGCGGGCGCCCAAGGGCCGCCGGTCGAAAGGCCACCGCCGCGGCCAGGAGCGCCGCCAGCGCGAGCCAGGAGGCCGATGTCGGCCGTCCGGAGACAGGCTCCAGGCCCTCGGCGCGCGGCCGCGGATCCACCCGGCTGGGCCCGCCCGCGTCGGCGCGCTCCGCGAGGGACACGACCTCGGCCCGCGGCGTGAGGCTCGCGTCCAAGAGCCCGCCCCAGGCCACCGCGAAGGCGGCGGGGTCTCCCCCGAGCCGCGCGACCTCGACCAGCCCGATCTCCAGCTCGCCCGGCGCGGCCGTTCGCACGAGGGGCTCGCCGCCGGACCCAGTGAGCCACGCTCCGGGTCCCGCAGCGAGCTCCACCGCGCGACCCTCCAGGCTCCAGTCGACGCCCGCCGCCTCCACGGCGCGCGCGTCCCCGATGGGCACGCGGAGGCGGAGAGCCACCGCCCCGTCCCCTGTGCCGACCCGCACGTGACCGCGCTCCGCGCACCAGAACTCCACCAGCTTCGTCAGGCGCAGCGCGAGGCGCGGGTCGACGGCGACGCCCCGCGGCGGGAGCGCATCCCCCTCCAGCAGGGATTCACCGTCCCAGAGGATCGCCCGTCCCGCGGCCTCGCCGATCGTTCCCGGGATCGCCGCGCCGCCCGACGCGAACTGGCCACCAGAGTGATCCCGACGCCGATCCGTGACGAGGGCCACACCCGCCGAACTCGCTGCTTCCAGCTCCGGAGCGGGGAACGCGGGCGGCGCCGACCAGGCCTCCGGCGGCCGGGTCCCGCGGACCGCCTCCGAGCCCGCGCTGCTCCAGTGACGGGCCTCCGCCGCGACGCCGGCGCCGTCGAGCCAGGTGAGCGCGGCTTCCAGCGCGGCGTCGTAGCGCCGTCGACCGCCCGTTGCGAAGAGCGGTAGGTACATCGATGGACTGCGATCCACGACGAGCTCGTAGCGCCCGAAGCGCGGTGGGCGCTCCGGCCTCGGCCCGCTCACGGCGAGGGCGCCCAGCAGCAGCGCGAAAAGGAGCCACCAGGCGCGCGGGGTCAGGCGTCGCGCGCCACCCTCGGCTGCGCGCAGGTCCCCGGCCGTGAGCGCGCGCCAGAGCGTGAGGAGCCCGGTCGCCTCGAGGCGCGGCTCCTCGCGTCGCCGCAGGAACAGCCAGAGCAAGAGCGGCAACGCGAGCAGCGCGAGCCCAGCGGGCCGTTCGAGCACCAGCGCCAGAGCCTGAGGAACAGAAGACAGCACGTCGCCGGGGCGGGCCTCAGCCCGCGAACAGCTCCTCCACGAGAGCTTCGAAGGGTTCGGCGGTGGAGCGCGCGGTGAAGCCGAGACGGTGTCGCGCGGCGAGGGCGCGCCACAGTTCGAGCCGATCCTCGAGCGCCTGGAGGTACAGCTCCCGCCGCGCCTCGTCGACGTCGAGCCGCAGGCGCTCCGCCGTCTCGGGATCCCACCACTCGCGCGCCCCCAGCTCGGGCTCGAGCTCCGCCGGCGCGAGCAGCTGCAGCAGGCGCACCTCCCGGCTCCCTCGGCGCAGGCCGAGCACGTCTCGCGGCTCGAGGCCGCCGAGGTCGCCGATCAGAAACACGCGCGCGGCGTCGGCGAAGACGCGGCCGTTGCGCAAGGCGCTGGCCAGGCCGTGGGGGCCCGCCGCGACCTGCTCTTCGAGGAACGCGAACGCGCCGGCGTGGCCTTCGCGCGCGCGCACGGGGAAGCGGCGCGGACGCTCGTCGACTCCGCCCGACACGAACAGCTCGAGCTCCGCCCGCAGGCGAGCGGCGAGCGCGACCAGCGCGCCAGCGCACTCCGCGGCGCGCTGCAGCTTGCCGGGCGGACCGACGCCCATCGACGCGCTGCCGTCGATGACCACGACCCAGCGCTCCCCGGCTTCGCGACGGGTCACGCGCACGAAGGGCCGGTCGAGGCGCGCCAGGAGGTTCCAGTCGAGCTGCCGCAGGTCCTCGCCCGGACCGTAGGGCCGGAAGCCGACCAGGTCCTCACCGCTGCCCGGCGCGGCGCCGAAACCCGAGCCCTCACGGGACTGACGGGCGGCGGCGAGACGCAGCTGGAGCGCGGCGACGCGGCGCGGGTAGCTCGGCTCGAAGCGCACGCGTGCGGCCGGCAGCCTCGGCTGCACGCCCCTCACGCGCAACCTCCGCAGCGGCCGGCGGCCACGAGCGACCGAAACCGCCCCACCTGCGCGGAGCTCTCCACCGATCGTTTCCATCTGTCTGCCCCCATGCCGCGCTGCAACGCTCGCCGCCGGGGCGCGTTCACGCGGGAGGCGCGACGCTCCGCCCGGCGCTCCGCTCGCAGCGGTGCCCGGCGCGCGCGGGTCACGTCGTGCGCCGGACGGCGACCATGGTCATGTCGTCCTCGCACTCGTCGTCGCAGAACTCGAGCACGCCGGCGACCAGGGTCTCGGTCAGCTGGCGCGCGGACTCACAGTCGGCCACGTTCGCCTTGAAGAGGTCTTCGAGCCCCTCTTCACCGAGGAGGTCGTCGGGCGCGATCAGCTTGCGGGCCTCGCTGATGCCGTCGGTAAAGGCCAGCAGCACGTCGCCCGTCGCGAGCTTGAAGCGCGAGACCTCGTCGTACTCGAAGTCGTCCATCATGCCGAGCGCCGGCCCGTGGGCCGAGATCGTGCGCACCTCGCCCGTGGCCTTGGTGAAGATGCGCGGCGGGGTGTGCCCGGCGTTCAGAACTTCGAGCTCACCGGTCTCGGACATCAGCGCGATGAAGAGCGTGACGAAGTTGCCGACCTGGATGCGCTCGGAGAGGTCCTGGTTGACCAGCGTGACGGCCTCGCTCAGGTCCGGAACGACCCGCACCATGGAGCGCAGGCTCGCCTGCACCTGGGACGTGATGAGCGCCGAGGCCGGTCCGTGGCCGGTGACGTCGCCGACGACGACGCCGGTGCGACCGTCGCGGGTCTTGAAGAAGTCGTAGAAGTCGCCGCTCGTGCGCTCGGCGGCCCGGTACCAGCCGAACAGGTCGAAGCCCGACACGTCGTCGGGGACCTGGGGCATCAAGTGGTTCTGGACGACGCTGGCGTAGTCGAGCGACGCCTCGAGCTTGGCGCGCTCGAGCGCGTCGAGGTGGCCGGCCAGCGACTTGAGCGCGCCGACGACCTGGTTCGAGAGGGTCGAGAAGTAGGCCAGGTCGGACTGGCCGAACTCACGGGTGGCGGCCTTGGAGTCGACGTAGAGGACCCCCCGCAGGGCCGTATCGCCCTCGCCCGCGTTCAGCGGCACGCACATCAACGAGCGCAGCTTGAGGTCGAAGACGCTGGCGCCGAGATCTCCGGCTTCGGCGCTGGAGATGTCCTTCATCGGCTTGCCGGACTCGAGCACGCGCGCCACCACGCTGGTCGAGTAGCGCGAGTCGCCGCGCAGGGGCTCGGCGCCTTTCTGACGGGAGATGCGGACCACGCACTGCCCGCCCTGGTCGAGGATCAGCATCCCCCGCTCGGAGTCCGTGCGGTGGATCGACGCGTCGACGATGTAGGTCAGAAGGTCATCGAGGTCGTCCTTGCCGCGCAGCTGGACCACGCGCTCCGTGATCGACTGGAACTCCTCGAAGAGGCTATCCGTCCGGCGCTGGTCCTCCAGCGCGTCGCCCGTGAGGAACTGGGTCGCGGTGTCGTCTCCGTCGACCTCGCGCGACGCAGGCACGGCGCGCGCCGCGGGCTTCGCGGGCGCCGAATCCTTCGTTTTCTTCCTCCAGAAGACCATGGCGCGGAGTCTACGCCACGGTCTCGGGAGGGCGGCCAAAATTCCTTGCCTCCGGCAGCGCCGCCGCGACAATCTACGCCCCCACGGACCCTTCGTATTCCGCCTGAGAGCCGCAGCGCATGCACATCACCGTAGAACCCCGCGAGTCGTACGCCATCCTCTACCTGTCGGGTGAGTTCGACACGTACTACGTCCCCGCCCTGCAGAAGGAGATCGACGGTCTCCAGAAGGCCGGCATGAACAGCGCCGTGCTCAACCTGCGGCTGGTCAAGTTCATCAACTCGACCGCCCTCGGCGCGATCATCAAGGCCTCGAAGCAGCTCACCGGCGCCGGCGGCAAGCTCGCGATCGCGCACCCGTCCAAGTTCTGCCGGGACATCTTCTCGAAGGTCGGGCTGGACCGCGTGGTGCCCGTCTTCGACACCGACGAGGAAGCCGCCGCCAACCTCGGCACGGTCAAGCCGAGCTCGGACAGCGACGGCAGCGAATTCCCCGAGGACAACTCCTCGGTCCTCTTCCGCCCGCTGGACGACACCCGCGTCGAGCACTTCATCAAGCAGACCGATACCCCGACCAACCCGGTCCACGGGCACTCCTTCGGGAAGAACTGGAGCGGCATCGGTCGCATGGCGGGGCTCGACGAGGCCAGCGTTCGCTTCACCTGGAGCGGCGGCAACACGGGCCTCGATCCGTTCTCCATGGCCCAGCTCGTCGCCCTCGGCACGGACTGGAAGATCAAGTTCCGCCTCCCGCTCCTCAAGAAGGGTCACCTCGAAGCGATCGCGACCATCAGCGAGGTCGAGGAGCGCGCCGACGGCATCAAGGTCCAGGCAACCTTCAAGGAGATCGGCGAGGAGACGCGCGGTCACGTGCGCCAGTACGCGGCCGACATGGCCTACCTCAAGGAAGAGCTGCGCAAGGCAACCGACGCCTGAGCTGTCGGCGCGATGAGGCCGGGCGGCGCACGCCGCCCCAGCTTCCTCGCCCTCTGCGAGCCCGCGACGCCGACCGGCGCCGCGGGCTCGCTGCGTGACGGGCTCACCGTGTGCGCCATTCGTGGCTCCGTCCGCGCGTCAGGCGTGTCGGGCGCGGCGCGCGCTCGAGTCCGCGGAACCGTCGCTGCTCGCTTCGGCTTCGCCGTCGACCGCGCGGAGCAGAAGCGACTCCACCTCGCCTGCGACGACCGCCCAGTCGAGGCGCTCCTCGGCGAGCTGCCGGCCGCGCAGGCCCCAGCGCTTGCGGGACTCCGGCGCCGACGACGCGCGCCGCAGCGCGTCGGTCCAGCCCGCGACGTCACCGGCCTCAACGAGCAACCCGCAACCCTCGTCCTCGACCAGCCCTTCGAAGCGCGGCATGCGCGAAGCGAGCACGGGCAGGCCGCTGGCCATCGCGCGCGGAATCTGCACGCCGCGCACGCCGTCGTCGAGGGCGGGCACCGCGAGCAGACTCGCGCTCCCGAGCAGACCCGGCAATTCCTCTGCCCGCGGCGCCGGCAGCCAGTGCACCGAGGCGCTGATGCCCTGGCGATTCACCAGCGCGAGCAACGCTTGACGGGAAGAGCTGGGCCCGTCACCCGCGATGACCAGCGACCAGGCGCGGCCCTGGCCCAGCGTTCGCGCGAAGGCGTGGATCAGCACCTCGAGTCCGCGCTCCGGCGTGACTCGACCGACGTACAGCAGCACGCGCCCGAGGATGCGGTGGTGGCGCAGCAGGTGGGAGGTCAGACCGGGCCGGAACGAGGCGAGGTCGACGCCCTGGGGCAGCACGCGCACCTTCGAGTCCTGAAACCCCTCGTCGAGGGACTGCGCGCGCGCGACCGGGTCCAGCGCGATCACCTGAGTGACGCGCTTGCGTACGTAGCGGCCCCAGAGCCGCTCGCCGCACCAGCGCAGCGCGCGCTCGTGCCAGCGTCCACCCGTCGAGGTGCCCGCCTCGACGAGCACGAGCGGCACGCCGAGCTTTCCCGCGGCGCGCGCGCCGAGGAAGGCCGCGGGCGAGAGCGCGTCGTAGGCGACCACGACGTCCGGCCGGAAGCCGACCACGCCGGGGAACTCGAGCTTCGTGGCTTGCCCGCTCGGATCGAGCTCCGCCCCAGAGCGCGGGATCACGCCGGACGGCGCCCCGAAGCCGCGCACGTGGTGACCGCGTCCGAGCAGCTCGCGCGCGAGCTGCGGTGCGTACTCCCCTCCCTTGACCGCGAGGTCGAACGGGTTGAGCAGAATGGCGATGCGCAGGGAGCGTTCCAAGGGGACGGGGGGTCGTGCTGCGGCGACACGCAGGCGGAAGCAATTTCCGACAACGGGCTGCCCGGGTCCACCTTTCATCGGCGCTTCACCGCCCCCCAACC
>CAYGST010000243.1:0-7227 GCA_964352415.1 uncultured Planctomycetaceae bacterium
CCACACAGTCCGCAACGCCTCCGCGCGCGCCCCCGGGCCCCTCGCCGGAGGCGTTGCGGACTGTGTGGAGACCGTGGACGGCGGGGTCCGTCCCCCGGTTGTCCACAGCTCGCGCCCCGGTGAGAGTACGGTGCCGCACTCTCACTTCACTCGCCCGCCGAACAGCGGCTTGGTCTTGCCAACCAGCCCGATGAACTGCGCGCGGTAGCCGCCGCGGTCGTCGCCGACGCTCTCGAGGGCCCAGCGCTGCACGTCGTGGATCGTCGCCGTGCCCTTGTACGGCGAGTCGCGCAGCACCATGGCGTAGGCCGCAACGGCCGTCGCCCAGCGGGTGTCCCCGGAGAGCTCCTGGAAGTCGGCGCCCGACGCCAGGACCGGCTCCACGATCAGCGTCGAGACGTCGCCCTCGGGCTGCTTGTAGCGCAGCTTGACGAAGAGCAGCTCGTCGTCGAACTCGCTGTCCGCCAGGCTCTTCTGCTTCTGGTAGCGCAACGCGTCGACCTTCGGAGCCTCGAGCTTCACGCCCTTCGGCACGACCTCGTAGAGCGCCGTGACCGTGTGACCCGCGCCGATCTCGCCGGCGTCCTTGGTGTCGTCGTTGAAGTCCTGGGCCTCCAGCAGCCGGTTCTCGTAGCCGATCAGGCGGTAGCCCTCGACCTCGGCCGGGTTGAACTCGACCTGGACCTTGACGTCCTTGGCGACCGTCTCGAGCGTCGCGCCGAGCTGGTCGACGAGCACCTTCTTGGCCTCGAGGACCGAGTCGATGTAGGCGTAGTTGCCGTTGCCCTTGTCGGCCAGGCTCTCCATCTTCGAGTCCTGCAGGTTGCCGCGGCCGAAGCCGAGCACGGAGAGGAACACGCCGCTCTTCGCCTTCTCCTCGATCAGCCGCACGAGGCTCCCGTCGTCGGTGACGCCGATGTTGAAGTCGCCGTCCGTCGCCAGGATCACGCGGTTGATGCCGCCGTCGATGTAGTTCTCGCGAGCGACCTGGTAGGCCAGCTCGATGCCGGCGCCGCCGTTCGTCGAGCCGCCCGCATTCAGGCGCTCCAGCGCCATGTGGACCTGGTAGGACTCGCTGCAGCGCGTCGCCGGCATGGCGAGGCCGCTCGCCCCGGCGTAGACCACGATCGAGACCGTGTCCTCTGCGCCGAGCTCCTGCACGAGCATGTGCAGCGCCTTCTTCAGCAGCGGCAGCTTGTCCTCGCTGTTCATCGAGCCCGAGACGTCGAGCAGGAAGACGAGGTTCGACGCCTTGCGCTCCTCCGGCAGGGCCTTGGGCGCCTCGATGCCGATGCGCACCAGCTTGTGCTTCGGCGCCCAGGGCGCGGTCCCGACCTCGACGTCGACCGCGAAGGGCGCGCCCGTCTCCGGCTGGCCGTAGGAGTACGGGAAGTAGTTGACGAACTCCTCGAGGCGCACGGCGTCCTTCGGCGGGAGCTGGCCGTTCTCGATCATGCGCCGCACGTTGGCGTAGGAGGCCGTGTCGACGTCGATCGAGAAGGTCGAGAGCGGCTCGCTCGCGACCGCGATGAACGGGTTGTCCTGGATGTAGGCGTAGGCCTCGCGGTTCGGAGCCTCGATGGCGCGGTCCATGAGGATCGGCTCCTCCTCGGACTCCTCCGCGTCGGGCCCGAAGTAGGCGTCGATGCCCCCGCGGAAGTCCCCGTCGCCGTGGTCGTCCGCATGGAAGCTCTTGCCTTCGGCCGGCGCGCCTGTGTACCCCAGGCTCCTCAGCTCGGCCTCGGCGCGCGGGTCGAGCTGAACCCCGCCTCCGATGTAGCCGAGGCCGCGCAGCTGCTCCGAACGGCCCGCCCGGCTCGAACTCTTGGGCGGCGCCGGCTTGCTCGCCACAGCGTCCTCCGCGAGGAAGCCGACCGCCGGCGGGTTCTGCTCGATCAGGAAGACCGACGCGCCGACCGCCCCGACGAGCACGGCCGCCGCCAGCGCCGCGTAGCGCGTCCAGCGATGCACGCCAACGGTCGACCGCGGTCCCGGCGCACCCGTTGCGAGCCGCTCCTCGATCGCGCCGCGCTGCGCCTCGGTCAGCGCCGATGCGCTCACGTCGACATCGCCGGCAACGGCCAGCTCCTTCTCGAGCGTCGCGCCCAGGGCGCGCAGCTCCGCGACGATCGCCTGCGCGGCGTCGTCCCCGGCGATCTGCGCCTCGAACGCCGCGCGTTCCTCGCCCTCGAGCTCGCCGAACGCGTAGGCCGTCAGCCGCGGATCGTCGCTCCAGTCGTGTTTCGTGTTCGTGCTCATGCTTCCGCTCCTTGGATCTCGCTCGTCGCCAAACGCCCGCGCAGGGTCTTCAGTCCGGTGTGCAGCAGCCAGCCGACGTTGCCCACGCTCTCCTGCGTGATGCGGCTGATCTCCTTGTAGGAGAGGCCGTGCTGGAACTTCAGCTGCAGGACCTCACGCTGCTTCGGGGGGAGGGAGGTCATCGACTCGAGCACCCTCGAGTGGCTGTCCTTCACCTCCGCGAGCTCCTCGGGAGTGGGTGCGCTGCCCGCCGTGCGGTCGGCGCGTTCGTCTTCCAGTTCTGTCATGCGACTCTCCTTGCGGAAGACGTCGTGGCACAGGTTGCGCACCACGGTGAAGAGCCAGACCTCGACGCCGCCCTCGACCTCCTCGCGACTCTGGTTGCAGAGCCGCAGGAAGGCCTCCTGGACGCAGTCTCGCGCGCGCTCGACGTCGCCGAGCATCCGTGAGGCGTAGAGGATCAACGAGCGCTCGTGGCGCTCGAGGACCTCGCGAATCCAGGCGGCGTCCTCGGGGCGCCGCGGGTCGTTCGAGTTCGTCATGGGCTCGTGAGTGGGGCCGTCTTCCGCATCTGGCGAGGAGGACGGGTGTCCGCCCGGGTCCTTGGGCGCAATCGGAGAAAGTTCCGGGGCCGCCTCAGAGGCCGGCGCGCTGACGCAGCTCGTCCACCCGCTCCGACCAGCCGAGCTCCTCCAGCGGGAGGATCAGGTGACCGGCGCCGGGGACGACCTCGAGGGTGCTGTTCGGCGCCAGCTCGTGCAGCTCGCGCAGCGTGCGGGTCGAGGGCACCACGCGGTCGTGGTCGCTGGCGAGCAGCATCAGGGGCTGGCTCAGCTCGCCGAGCCGCGGCCGCAGGTCGAGGCGCGTGATCATCCCCATGCGCCGCCGGTAGCCGTGGTCGAAGAAGGTCCCCCACAGCTCGCGGAACTCGGCGATCGCCTTCCGGTCGCGGCGCTCGGCGAACAGGAGGCGCGGCGCGAGCAGCTTGCGGAAGACGTCGAAGGCGAAGCGCGGGACGAGCGCCGAGAGCTTCCACCCGAGCCAGACGCGCACCTGCGCGGGGAAGCGCGCGAAGGAGTTGACGACGATCAGGCCGCGCACGAGGTCCGGGTGGTCGAGCGCGAGCTGCAGCGCGACCGCGCCGCCGAAGGACTCGGCGACGACGAGGCAGCGCTCGATCCCCTGCGCGCGGATCTGCTCCGCGCAGCTCGCGGCGAGCGCGGCGTAGGTGTCGGACTCGCGCGCGACCGCCGCCGACGCCCGCGCCGCGACGTAGCGCAGGCGCAGCAGGCGAACGCGCTCCTCGAGCCGCGGCGCCGTTCCGAGCAACAGCTCACCCGTGCCGTCGATGCCGGGCACGTAGACGACGGGCAGGCCCTCGCCTCGGTCGGACAGGAGTTCGGCGCGCACGGGAGAGGCGGGTTGGCGGGAGGAGGAGTGACCTGGGGAAGCATCGACGCCCCGTCAGGGGCCACGGAGCGTCGTGGCGCGAAAGCGGCCTGAAGGCGATGCGGGGGACGATAACGAAGCGAAACGCACGCGCTCGTCTTCCGACGTCGAGGGCTCACCTGGGGCGTACACGAAGCATACACCCCCGGAACTCGCGGGAACTCGCGCGTCGCGCCTACACTCGAACGATCGTGACGCTCGCGCTTCCCCATCGCGCTGAACGAAACCCGGAAGACCCAAAGCACGCATTCAGCCCATGAGAACTCGAACTCTGTTCCTCGCGCTCGGCGCCCTCCTCTCCACCGCCGGCCTCGCCAGCGCGCAGGGCGACATGGTCGTCCACCGCATCGGTGGCAGCGGCAGCAGCGGCAACTTCACGTACTACGGACAGAACAGCGGCGTCGCCGCCTACTCGGTCTCGTCGCAGTCCTGCAACATCGGCAACGTCGATCTGATCTGGACCAGCGGCAACGGCCAGACCCACCCGGTCATCTCCCAGAACGTGTTCCGGCTGAAGAACGATCGGTTCGAGCACATCGGGCAGTCCTGGCTGAAGCACGGCTTCTGCGCCCTCTGCGAAGGCGGCTGCGGCAACGGCGTCGGCGGTGGCTGCGCGAGCGTCCTGCGCGTCGGCTGCGCGGACACCTACGGCGCGGGCCTCAACGACGGCCAGAACGGTGGCCCGAAGTTCACGGTCGACCCGGTCAGCGGTGACCACCAGCACCCGGACCCGGCGCCCACGGGCAACAGTACGACCCGTGGTCGATTGCAGATCCCCGTCAGCGATGTGACGCCCGCCCAGAACGTGGGCGCCGAGTACATCCTCGAGGGCATGTACGTCCACTATCAGGACCACCAGAACGGCTACGCGGCGAACAACGCCACGTGGCGCGAGATCAGCTTCACCAGCGGCCTCCAGATCGCCGGCACGAACCCGACGGCCTCCCCGAACAACGTCGGGGAGACCGCGGTGCACGGCTGGCAGAGCCTCGACAGCGGCGTCGTGATCCAGCCGGTCGTGAACACCAACGAGGGTGGCAACGGGATTCACGGGTACTACGACATCGGCTCGCGCGTGCACGACAACGGCGACGGTACGTACGACTACGTCTACATGGTCTACAACCTGAACTCGAACCAGGGCGCGGCCTCGTTCACGATCCCCTACGGCGGCAGCGCGCAGATCAGCGACGCCTGGTTCAACGATGTCGACTACCACAGCGGCGAGCCCCAGGACGGCAGCGACTGGACGAGGGTCGAGTCCGGCACCAGCATCACCTGGAGCTGCCCGCAGACCTTCGCACAGAACCCGAACGCGAACGCGATCAACTGGGCCACGGGCTACAGCTTCGGCTTCACGGCGGACGTCCCGCCGCAGAGTGGCGTCGGCGAGATCTCGATGTTCGAGCCGGGCGTCGGCAACGTCCTGACCTTTCCGATCGACGGCCCCGGCGTGGGGAACGCCGTCGGGCTCGGCTACTGCTTCGGCAGCGGCGGGGCCGGCCTCCTGTGCCCGTGCCTCAACCCGAGCGCAGGCAACCAGGGCTGCACGAACTCCACGGGCGTCGGCGCGACGCTGTTCGGCGTCGGCACCGCGAGCGTCGCGGCCGACACCGTCGTCCTCGGCTCCCGCCAGGCTCCGGCGAACAACGTCGGCATGTTCTTCAGCGGCACGAACCAGATCCTGGCCGGCCAGCCGTTCGGCGACGGTCTGCGCTGCGCCGCCGGACAGGTGACGCGCCTCGAGATCGCCCCGACGAACGCCCAGGGCCAGGCCGAGAGCACGGTCGGGATCGCGGGCCTCGAAGGCGCGCAGGCCGGTGAGACCCGCTACTACCAGTACTGGTACCGCGACCCGGTGGGCTCCATCTGCGGTACGGGATTCAACCTCTCGTCCGCTCTGGCGATCAGCTGGACGAACTAGGCACGCCGCCTCCGCGGCGCCTTGCGAGCACTGGGCGGCGCTCCTTCGGGGGCGCCGCCCTTCTTCGTGGCCGGACTGAAGCCCGAACCAGGCTTCGTCCGATCTAGCCCTGGGGCCCCGCCGGGCCCCGCACCGTCCCCATGCTCCTCCTCGCCTGCCCCGATTGCTCGCGCCAGTACGACGCCACCGGCCTCGAGCCGGGGAGCCAGGTGCGCTGCTTCTGCGACGCCGTGTTCCTGGTCGAGTGGCCGAAGCGGCTCAGCGCCGGCGCGCTCAGCTGCACGCACTGCGGCGGCGCGGTCAGCGTCGGGGACGAGGCCTGCCCGTACTGCCGCGCGGCGCTCTCCGAGGAGGACCGGCGCAGGACGACGCTCTGCCCCGGCTGCTACACGCGCCTCGACGACGACTCCAAGCACTGCCGGGTCTGCGCGCTCGCCATCGCGCCGCAGCGGCTGCACCCGCTCCCGCCCGACCGCGGCTGCCCTCGCTGCGAGGGCGCGCTGCGCGTGCGCTCGCTCGACTCCGTCGACGTGACCGAGTGCGGCGACTGTCTGGGCATGTGGCTGAGCCCGGACTTGTTCGAGCACGCGACCACGGACGCCGCCCGGCGCAACACGACGGGCGCGGTGTTCGGCATCCGCTTCGATCCGGACAGCGGTCCGAAGACCATCGAGGACGTGCGCTACATCCCGTGCCTCGTGTGCGGCGAGTTGATGAACCGGCGCCAGTACCGCTACTCGCAGCGGCCGTCGGGGACGATCATCGACCACTGTCGTCACCACGGCGTCTGGCTCGACCACGAGGAGCTGGAGAAGATCCTGTCGTTCATCGAGCGCGCGGCGGAGGGCGGCGGTGGCCCGATGAGCGGGCTCGGTGAGAGTTCGCAGGGCGCAGCGCCCAGCTCCTCGGGCGCCGCCGGCTGGGACTTCCCGAGCTCGCGACGCCGCTCGGGCAAGCACTGGATGATCGAGGCCGCAGTCGACGTCCTCGCCGGACTGTTCAGCTGAGCCGGAGATTCGGCGCGGCAGCGGTGGTTGTTCGGTTGCGGTGGCTGGAGCTCTCCGCCGGCAGAATTTGAACCACAGAGATCACAGAGGATACAGAGCCCGGACCGCTGTGCAGGAGCGCGGTTCATTGCGCTCGGGGGGCTGTGGCCGATCGGCGAATTCCGTTCAGAAGAAGAGTGAGAACCAGTCGCCTTCGGCGGCCGGCTGAGGCCTAGAGCACCGAATTCTGTTGAGGGATGCAGGCTAGAACAGCAAGAGGAGACCTTAGCCCATGATGACTTCCGCCGGTCACGGAACTCGGATGTCTAGAACCGTAACTTTTCCCTCTTCGACACGGAACGGTTGACGCACAATGCCCTCGCCCGCCAAACGAACCTCGAAATAGTATTCGCCAACAGCCAAAGAATCGGCAAGCGACGCACGCATCGACGCGTCGCCACCTCGTGGGTGTGGCCTCTCAACGTCACTGACCCACACACCGCTCACAGGGTCAGTGGAAACAAAAAGCACGCACTCTGCACCTCCGTCTGGCCGGAGCACGCGACACTGCGCGCCTGCAAGCTCCCCCTCACTATCGAGAACACGGAC
>CAYGST010000244.1:0-7222 GCA_964352415.1 uncultured Planctomycetaceae bacterium
GCTCAGAGGCCTGCGGCGGAGAGCGCAGGGGCGGCGAGGGGGCCGTTGGCTGCGAGTGCAGCGTCTGCGGGGCGTGGGGGGTGAATGTAAAGGCCCCTTGGATCGCTTATCCTCTGAACGAGAGACCGTACTCGGAGTCTCGGAGGATCGTGATCTCAGACGGCATGTCATCACGCTTCGTCTTGAAGTAAACGCTCAGCGCGTACATGGGCGACGCGTCGAGTTCGAGGACGCTGAACAGCTCCGGCGCCGCGTCGAACAGGTCGTCGTCTAGGACCTCGGCGAGCCTCTCCACAGGGATCGCCATGATCACTTCGTCGACCGTCTCGGCGTGTTCGGAACCGTCACCGTCGGTGAAGTGGAGGCGCTCAATCCGTCCGTCCTGGAGTTCCAGTCGCGTGAGGCGGTGTTCGAGCCGGATCTCGCAACCCACGCTGCGTAGGCGATCCTGAATCGGGCTGATCAAGCCGGTGTGCACGTCACTGGTCATCATCCTCATCGTCGGTGTCGGACTCGCCAACCAGTACGTGAGCATCTTCTGATAACTGAACGCCGATATGCGGTACGACGGCACCGAGAACGTCTTGTAGAGAATGTCCTGGTGTTCCCGTGCGATCCGGTCGGTCGAATAGAACCGGGAGCGCATGAACCCGTTCACGCTCTGCTGATCCAAGAAGGATCGCCGGCGAAACGGCTGAGACGCGAGATCCAGCATCGAGTACATGTATAGGAACATCTCGGCCCGCGGCAGCACCGCGCGTGACATCACATTGCGAAAGAACGTGCGACCGGACGCGAAGTTCCGCAGGTACGTCGTGGTGGGAAAGCTGCCGGCGTCCAGGAATCGATGCACAGGATGGTCTTCGAACGACGAGTCGAGCCCGAGATCGGCGACCATCTCCCAGAAGTTCACGTACCACATTCCGAACAAGTGAAACGCGTGCTCGTTGAAGCTCGTGCCGTCGTATTCAGCGCCGCACTTTCCGCCGAGTCGCGGAGCGGCGTCGAAGACGGTGACGTGAACCCCCTGCTTGCTGAGCGCGAGTGCGGCGGCCAGCCCGGCCATGCCTGCACCTACGACTGCTGTCCTACGCATGCGTGTTGCCTCCCTCAGACGGGTCGGGCACGGTCACCCTCACCGCGACGTGAAAACTCGGGGCGATCCGTACCGAACTGTGTGACTCGAGCGCGGTGACGTCGATTCCGAAGTCCGCGTACTCGAGTTCCAGCTCATCGCGTCCGTAGAGCGTGACACTCGAGCCCACGTACCGGACTTGTGCCAGGAGCTCGGTGGTCTTCGCGTGGCCGTTCAGCTCGACTCGGAGCGCGAAGCGAACAAGAGAGCCGGCGTCGCGCAGCGTTGCCTCCGTCGGCCAGTCCTGTGTCTCTGCGGAGACGCGGACGACTGCGGACAAGAGCCGCGAGAAGATGATGCGGCTCACGTTTCGGTTCCGTAGAAACACACCCGAGTCGAACGTGAGCAGATTGAGGCGGAACGTCGCGGTGGCGCGCCCGCCGCTGACGCGCACTGCGCCGTGCAGATCCTGGAAGTTCAGCGCGACCACCGCCTCACGCGCGTCACCTGGGAACTTCACCACACGAACGACGACGAGGGACGAGGCGGTATCGGCATCCGGCGCCTCGGGCGGAACCTTCGACCGCTTGTCGCCGCGAGTGATCCGTCTGACGGCTCCCCAGGTGTGGGCAGCGAGTCTCGCCAGACCGACAAAGGCTCGATAGACGACTCCCCCCCTCGCGTACTCACGTAGGCCGGAGGTGGCTCCGCCGACATCTCGCAGAACGCTCTCAGCCGCGAGCCGACCCGAGACGACCGCGCGCTCCATGTTCCAGCTCACCTCGTTAGAGCGCAGCCAGTCTCCTGCGAGATGCAGTCGGGAGAGCGCTGTTCGCGCACTCGGCCGGAAGCCGGCGTGGCCGACTCGGTGAAGCGCGAACGTGTCCATGTGCCGAGCGACGTGCGCCTTCCGCGGCGCAGACGTGATGCTGGGAAACGCCGTACGGATCTCGGCGGTCGCGAGCTGAATCAGCGACGCATCGGTGCGTCGGATGTCATCTACGACGTCATAGGCCTGCACCTCGATCACGCACCCGCGCGACGCCTTGAACTCGTCATGCAACCGCGACAGGACGAAGTAGTTGTCGAGTAGGGCCGGCTGGACGAAGACGCCGGAGTCACTCGCTTCGAGATCGACGTCGTCGTCGAACCACAGCCGCAACACGAGCACGGGAGTCGACGTCAGCGCGTCCACGTCTCTGATCTCTTGGAAGCGACGCGCTCGCTCCGGGAGAAGCCTCTGGGCGGACGACACGTCCAGAGCGAGGACGTAGTGATCAAAGACGCTCTCCGGCGCTGCCGCCTCGTCCTCGAACACGACGACGTGATCGCCGTCTTTCCGCGTGGAGAATCTCCTGAGCGGTTGGAGCGCCGGTCCGCCCGTGGGCAGCCCCCCGCGATCGAACGTCGCGCCGTGATAGGGGCATCTCAACTGCTGTCGATCGGACTGCCAGGCCACGGGTCCGCCGGCATGCGTGCAGCGGGGAGAGAGGGCGATGAATCCGACGTTCGGATCCCGACCGAGAAGGATCGGTATCCGGTCGCCGAAGCGACGGAATCCGGTCTCGGGAACCTCTGCTGCGAGAACCCGCAAGCGTTCAACGACAGCGGTCTCAAGGACGCTCCGGTACACGATCACCTCGGTAGGAGTCGCCCTCACCGGCACCTCGGTCAGTTCTCCGGCGTCGACCGCGCGTTGAAGCGAGGCCTTGTCGCCCGCTACGTCGGTCGTTTCCACACGGTACGCGCGAATACGGGGCGTTCGCGCGTCGATGGCGACGCGGACGTCGTGCTCGGCCTTGAACACGGCGAGGCCGACGACACTGCCGGCGGTCCGCCGGACAGTGAGTAGCACCGAGCGCTCCACGGACTCGCTCCCGCGTCCCGGGATCTCGTGTGATGTTCGAATCCCCCGGATCCCCGCGGCCTCATCCAACAGCAGAGCGTCCACGCTGACTCCGGTGACGATCTTGCAGCCTCTCTGCGTGAGGCTCTTCGCGATGGGATCCAGGATCAGCGCCGCCGGACTCCCACGCAGATAGCGCGCGTAGACGTCGTCAGCGTGATGCAGCAGGTAGAAGTGGAGAGAGCTGAGCACGACCGCCGCAGACACCTTCTCCGGCGAGTCGAACGAGAAGCTCCGGACATACGGTTCGAAGAACAGCTCATACATTCTCCGCGTGACGCCTCTGCGCCAGAGCCACGCCTTGAACGACTCGCTGTCGTACCTTTCGAAGTCACGCTTCTGATCGAACGCGAGGACTGACACGCCGATGGGAATCAGGCAGAGCACATCCCAGGCGGTCCGCATCGGCGATCGCAGGATGGACCGGACCAGCGTCCAGGTCGCCGGTCGCCGCGAGGCGCCGGAGCTGAACTCGAACCGCGTGCCGTCCGGGAACAGGCCCGTAACAGACGTTGACGGGCGGAGCGCATCCGACGCCACTCCGACTCGCTTCATCATCTCGAAGAAGTTCACATAGTTGGGCCACCAAGTGTGGATTCCGTGTTCGACAGAGTCCCCGTCCACGTCCTTCCATGCACTGAGTTTCCCGCCCAGCGACGGCCCCGCCTCGATGAGCGTCACGTTGATGTCGTGATCAACAAGTTCACTTGCCGCAGCCAGGCCCGCCAGGCCCCCACCGATCACAACGACTTCCGGTCTACGCATCTCGTTCACTCGTCAGAGACTCCCACCTGATCCAGGACTGAACGGTGCGCGCGATCGCGCTACCGATCCTCGACACGAACTGGATGCACCGCACCGGCCAGTCGATCGGAGCCGCCGCGAGAGCCGCTGTCGGTACTCGATCGTGAGCTTCGATCACCGCGTTCGCCGCCATCACGCCCGTCGTCAGCGCGTGCTCCATGAACGCGTCCGAGCGACCGTTCGACACCCAGTCGCCGGCCAGGTAGACGTTCGGGATCTGGGTCCGGACGGCGGGTCGGTACCGCTCCGATCCGGTCTCGAATGCCGAGAAGACCCTCGGGTGCTTGAGCACGTGGAAGTATGCGACCTCGCGCTCCCGGATGCCGGGGAACACTCTCTCGAGATCCGACAGGACCAGAGGCATCAGATCCTCAGGAGCGATGTTCATGTGGTGGGCTGCGATGTAGGACTGCGTCTCGACCACTGTGTGCGTGAGTCCCTGCGCGTCCTCGTGGTAGTGCCCCACGTCGATGAAGACGTCGACTACGCGCGCGTCTCGGAGCAGCCCGTGATGATGCTCGGATTCAAGCCGACCGGAGATCCAGGTCCGCGTGACCAGTACGTCCGTCGCTCTCAGATTCTCGATCTTCCGCAGGAACTCGGCCTCGCCGAACGAAGCTCTCACGAGCCGTTTAGTGGACTCGATGTCGATCGCAGCGATCACGCTGTCTGCCGATAGGAGCACCTCATCGCCGTCCGTCGTGGCGCACTCGACCGCGGAAGCGATGCCGTCGGCCTCGCGGATTGCACGGACGTGCGTACCGAATTCGACGCGTACGCCCAGCGACCGGAGATGTTCGAGAATCGGCTGCCAGAGATGGGTCAGAGGGTTTCCGCGTAGCCACGAGAATTTCCAACTGTTCCTGTTTCGGAGTCCCAGTTGCAGGGCGTGAATGCCCGCAGCGGCTGAGATCTCACCGACCGGAAGGAACAGGTTCGAGCGGAGGACCGGTTCGAACACCGTGTCGATCGCTCTGGTTGCGACGTTCTTGCGACGAAGCCAGGACAGCATGTCGATCTGGTCGAACCGAGCGGAGTCCCGCGACGGGTCGTACGCAAGGATTGAGAGCAGAGCGCGGACACAGGAGAGCTTCTCGCGAGCGCCGAGGCTTCGCAGGCCGCGCCAGTATCCGAGAAGATGGAAAGGCGACGGCAGATCCCATGTTCGCAGCCGGTCGATGCCGCCGGCCGACTGATACACGCGCAACTCGTCGACGTACGCGGTCAGATTCGCGAAGACTCCCAGGCGGTCGAGTAGCTGCCTGAAGTTGGTGTAGTCGTGCCACCAACCGTGCATGCCGTGTTCGAGTGAGCAACCGTCAGGAGCGAACCAGCCCTTCACCTTCCCTCCGAGCGACTCTCCCGCTTCGATCAGGACGACGTTCTCGCCGCCCTCCGCGAGCGTGATCGCCGCCGCAACGCCGGCGACGCCGCCGCCGATCACCACAGTCGATCTCTTCTCGGCCGTCACGCTGTCTCGCCGGCGGATGCAAGTCGGGTCAGCGTGCTGATGAGATGCTCACGCTCGGCATCCAGTCGCTCGAACTGCGACAGGAGTCTCCGCGAGATCCAGCGCCACCGCTGCGCGCGATTACTGATGTCGGGCGGACTCAGTGTCCGGATCAGGTGGCACAGTCCACGCGTGCACATGTACAGGGGGAACATGGAGGCAGTCGAGATGCTGAACCTGCTGTGATTCGCGTCGAAGTCCATAAAGGACAGCAGAGTGACGGCGCACCGGCCTAGGGCGTCGAACTCGCTCATCCGAGGTTGCACGATCTCGAATTGCTCGTGCTTCAGAATCTGACGATTGGCTGCCCACGTGAGTGCTGCATCTTCCCGCTCTCGCGCCATGTGCAAGTCGGTGAAGACGGCACGGAGCGGCGATGGCGGCTGCTCCTGAGGGGACACTCGGCGGATGTAGTCGATGCCGAAGCGACGATCTCCGTACGCGAGGTGATACCACGCCACATCTCGGTACACGGCGTTGTTGGACTTCCGGATGAGGTTCAGGTCGTCACGCAGCGTGAAGAGCGATCTCCGCTCCAGGCCGGCCAGGTCGACGTTGCCGCAATCGTCGGCGTGGCGACCGAGCAGACGGAGGGCGAGGCCCATCTGATGCGATGCCAGTGCAGCGAATCCCGCCCACTTGAAGGTGTCGGGCGAACTGAGATACAGGCGAGCGTAGATCGTTGTGATCGCTGCGTTGCGCGGGAGGACGAGGTCCTCGCTCGGGAGCAGTGCTTCGGCGGCTGCGCGGCACGCGTCGACGGTCGGCGACTGCGGACCGAAGACCAACTGCTGTCCATCCGCCAGAATCGTCATCGGTGCGACCGCCCAGAGTTCCAGACGCCGCCGGGTCCTGGCAGATTCGATGCGTGGTCGGGCGGCTTCCGACCCAGCGTGCCTGCAGCAGGCTACTCCGCGCGCGACGATCCACATAGTGTCTCTCGGTCGAAGCACTCGCTGCGGTACTTTCCATGGGCCAACTTGCTCAGGAGAGTATTTCTGCAGGAGGTTCAGTCCCGGGTTCGTGATCGAGTTGTTCGACGAATCCGCAAGGTCGGACGACGGCAGTGGAAGAAGGAGGTCGGTTACCACCGGCAGGCTCGGGTCGAGAACGCCTTCTTCAGACTCAAGACGATCCTCGGTGATCGAATGCGGGCGCGAGGGAAAGAAGCACAGGTGGTGGAGGCGAGGGCGCGTGCAACATCCTGAACCGGATGACGGAACTCTGTCGGCCCGAGTCCTACTCGATCGGCATGTGAAATCGGGTGCTGCTAGCCGCAGTGTCTTAGGAGCTCGATCCGTGCACCAACGCCCTTCCAGGGTCGGCCGTCTTTTCGGACCCCACGCGAGTGTCATCCATGTACGCGGGTCGGATCCATCCAAAGAACACGTTACCCCAACTAGCCCCACTCCCTGCCCTGTCACGCGCGGTTCCCCGATGCAAGATACACCTGTTCGAACGCAAACAATGTGCCCGGTCAGAGGTGCTACGCACATTCATGGTCTTTCCCCGTTGCGGAGGACGCATGCAATAATGCACGTACCCATTGACAATTACTCTGTGAGCTCCGACTTTGATTCGAGTGTCGAATCATGATACCCAGCCTTGACCAAGAAGAAGCATGACATCATTCAAAGATCATTGGAGGCAGTTGCTCAGATCCTCTCCCGACTCGGACATTCTCGCCTCCATTCGAGAGACCACGATCAACGAGTACTTGGCAAAGCACTTCAAGCTGGATAATTCAAAGTACTCGGTCTCTGTGCCTCTCACAAAACTCCTTCCGCGAAGTGCGCACCATCGGACCGGCCATCTCGGGTTCGTGTGATCACAGAGAGTCGTTCGAGGGCGCCCAGGATCGCCTCGCGCTCTGCGAGGCGTTCGGCGCGCCTTCCCTTGCAGTCGAGCAGGGCGGTCTCGATCTCGC
>CAYGST010000245.1:0-7222 GCA_964352415.1 uncultured Planctomycetaceae bacterium
CGTGCGCGCCGCGCCCCCGAGCCCGAACCCGCCAGCGGCCGGCTGCTGACCTTCCCGCGTGCCCTGGCCGCCGTCGCAGCGGCCGCCGCGATCGTGATCGCTGTCTTCGTGCTCGACCCCGGCGCAGCGACGGTCGTGGTCGACCCGCTGCCGTCGTCGCGCTGGCAGCCGCTCGAGGTCGCGGCCGGTAGCGGCTACGTCGTCGACGGCGTCCGCTTCGCTGCGGACGACGGCGCTCGCCTCGACGAAGCGCTGACCACGGGGGACTGCCGCCTCGAGACCGAGGGCGCGGACCTCTCCGTGATCTGGCTGGAGGAGGGCGTGATGCTCGAGTTCGCCAAGTCGAGCGAGATCCGAGTCCTTCCGCGGCCCGACGGTGAGCACGGGCTGATCGAGATCGAGGTGCTGGCTGGCGGCGTACGCGTCGCTACGACCGAGCTGTATCCCGGTCGCGTGCTGGTGCACACGCCGGACACGACGATCGCGCTGTCGGGGCACTCGCTTGGCGTCGACGTCTTCTCCAGCGGGACCTGCCTGTGCGTCCTCGAGGGCACGGCGCAGATGACGCTGAAGAATGCCGAGGGCGAAGAGAGCCGCGAGCTGCTCTCCGACAGCACGACGTTCGTCAAGCGCGGCGAGGTGCTGAAGAGCGGCTCCGGGGTTCATCACGCCGAGGAGATGGAGTCGTTCCGCGAGCTCGGGAAGCGACACCTCTACTAGATCCCGCGAACTTCGGATCCGGGGCACCAGGCCGGAGCGAAGCGCGTCCGGCGGCCGGCGGGCTTGGCAGCCAGCGCCCGGGCTCAGCGCTGCGACGGGACTCGCCAGAGGTAATCGCCGATCGCGCGCTCGTCCTCGTCGAGGTCGCGCTCGAGGTCGCCGCCGGACTCCATGCCCACGACGCGTACGTCGAGCGTGGGCTGCCTGCGCTTGAGGCGCGAGACGGTCCCGAGCCCGTAGTCGGAGTGGAACTTGCCGCACAGGTGAACCACCAGCGGGCGCTCGCCGCGGGTTCGTGCTCGACGCCAGGCGAGGGCGATGCTCTGCGCCATTCGGGCGTCCTTGATGCATTGCGCGGAGAACCAGCGCTGCAGCGCCACGTCGTCCTCTGCCATGTGCGTGCGGCCCATCGCGCCGGCGAAGCGGGCCGCGTACTCCGGCTCCTGCGTCCACGTCGACCACGGCACCCACGAGCGGCCGTCGACCGCGTCCAGCCCTTCGTACGCGACGATGCGCGCCAGCGGGCGGGGGATGTTGGCGGCGACCACGGAGAGGTCGTGCTCGCGGGCGAACTCGATGATCGGGCGGTAGTGCTCGACGTAGTTGCCCCAGGGGCGTGATGCGGAGAGGAACAGCGCCTCGTCGATTGCGCCGGCGAGGTAGAGGTCGAGTGGGGTCTGCACGTCGGACTCGAACTGCTCGAGGGTGACGATCACGTCGGCGCGCCGCGCCGCGAGGCCGCGCAGCGCTTCGAGCTGCAGGCGGTGTCCGACGTCGTTGTCGTGCTCCTCGCCGAGGAAGACGACGTCGGCCTCCGCAAGGTCGTCGAGCATCGCCTCGAACGCGACGGTCCGCCCCTCGGGGTCGACCACGCGGGAGTCGACCGCTCCCTCGCCGGCGCTGCGGCAGCCGGCGGCTGCAAGGACCAGGAGAACGGGCGCGAAGTGCTGGCGGAGGGGGCGTCTCGATCGCATGGGCGGCAGTATACTCCTCGCCCGATGTCGGACGTTCTCCACTGGCTGCTGACCTTCGCCACGCTCGAGCTGATCGTGGCCTTCGGTCTCGTGCTCCTCCTGCGCAGCAAGCGTCAGGCGGTGATCGGTGAGGAGCGCTTCGTGCAGCGCGGCCCTCGCAGCGTCTCGCTGGTGCTCCTCGCGGCCGTGCTCGCGGTGTTCTTCGTCTCGCTGAGCTCGCCCGCCGAGGGTCGCACGCTGACGCTCACGCTGCTGGTCGCTGGGGCGGCTGTCCTGTGGCTGCAGCCGCGGCCGGACGATGGCGCCTTCGGGGCGCTGGGAGTTCGCTACGGCTGGAGCGCGCGCCGCTTCGAGGACCTCGAGGAGTGGCGCCTGACGGGCGATCACCTGCGCTTCCGTCTGCGCGGCGAGTGGGTCGCCGTCGACCTGCCGCGCGGCGAGCACGTCGCGGTCCGCGCGCTGCTCGCTGGCAAGTGCGGCGATCGCGAGAGTCGCTTCAGCGCCTGACGTCCACTCGCCGTCCCTCGGCGACGTCGAGCTCGGCGACGATGAGCGGTCCGCTGGCTTCACCCGCGCGCCAGCTGGCGGCGAGCACGCGCCCGTCGCCGTTCGGCGTCCCCGTTGCGTAGGGAACGCGCAGCTCGCAGCTCCCCGCCTCGTCGGCCACGCCGGTGCGCAAGTACGTGAGCTCCTGGAGCACGCCGCCGTCGGCATTCGCGTATGCGACGCGCAGCTCGACGGCGCAGCGCGCGCCCGGCTCGGCCGTCAGCGTGACGCGCGCGCCGGCCACGCGCTCCCAGACCCAACCGTAGGGCGTCGGACCCGCCCAGTCGGAGATCGCTGAGCGCCGGATCACGGTGGGGGAGGCGTGCAGGAGTCGCAGGAACTCGACCGAGTCCTCGCGCTCCGCGCCGGCGGCGACGCGGGGGAAGCCGCCATTCAGGAGTCGCGCCGCGAGGGTCCGATACCACTCGGGACGAAGCTGCACCGCCCCATCGCGCCCGGTGGCGGTGAAGCGCGCGCGCCAATCGCCGGGCCCGGCGCGCAGCCAGCCGTCCAGCGCGCCCGGGAGGTTGCAGGACAGGAGGAGGTGCCGCGCTCCGCGCGCCTCGAGCAGCGCTTCGCTCTCGGCGAGGTCGGTGGCGAGGAAGACGCGCGCCGGCGTGAGGAAGCCCTCTTCGCCGACGTAGCTCCCGAAGTTCGTGGCGATCGTCGGCCGCTCGGCGGCCCACTCGATCTCGTGACCGAGGTTCCAGTTGGCGAGCACCGCCTCGCCCGTGTCCGGCGTGCGCTCGCGGATCCAGGTGCACAGCGCGCGGCGCGCGCGCTCGCGGCGCCAGTCGGGTCGGGGGCCGTCGGTCGGCGCGGAGAGCTGCTCGAGCGTGCCCGGGTTCGCGGCGACGGCGAGGGCAGCGAGGAGCGGCACCAGCCACAGCGCGCTCGCGCTCGGTCGCAGCGCGCGCACCGCCGTGACCGCGGCCCAGGCGAGCGCGACGGCGGCGGGGAGCGCGAGCGCGTCCGCGAAGCGCACCTGCCCGGCGGCCTGCAGCGCGAACGGCGGCAGGCACACGATCCATGGCAGGAGCTCCGCGCTGCGTCGTCGCCAGCCCACGACCACCAGGCCGACCCAGGCGAAGGGAAGCAGCAGCACTCCGTAGCCGAGGAAGGTGAACAGCTCGCCGGCCTGGGCTCCGGCGCCGAGCAGCGGACGCGACTCGGCGATCCCGCTCATGAAGCGATCGGCGCGGCTGACCCACGCGAAGCCCTCGCGGACTCCGGCGGCGGGGCCGGCGTCGAGCGCGAACGACAGCCCGGCGAGCCCGGCGAGCGCGAGGCCGACGAGCCACGGATGCCGCCGGCGCAGCGTACCGCCTTCGCGGGCGAAGAGCAGCGGCACGAACACGCACGCGCCGGCGGCGAAGTAGGCGAGGTGCAGCCACGACAGGTTGACCACCATCCACGGGAACTCGTCCTTCCACGGGCTCTGCAGCACGCCGGGGACCAGGACGAGCAGCGCTGCGACGTGGTACGCGAGTCCGAACTCCGCGAGGCCGGCGCGCGGTCGTCGCGCGTGCGCGACGAGCAGGAGCGCGAACACCGCGTCGACCACGACGGCGAGGATCAACGCGCCGACCCACGCGCCGATGGTGAAGCCGACGAGGGCGCCGAGCGCGGCGCCGGCCCCTTGCCAGCGGCGCTCGCGCAGGCGTTCGCCCCGCAGCGCTGCGGCGAGGCCCGCGAGGACCACGCCCGCGACGCAGGAGTAGAAGGCGTGGTGGTCGCCGTTGCCGATGCGGCTGTAGGCGACCGATCCGAGGCAGAGCGCGTGCAGGACGCCGGCGCCGACGCCGGCGGCGGGGCCCGCGAGCGAGCGCGCGGCGAGGAATGCGAGCAGGGAGGTCAGCGCCCCAAAGACGAAGGGGAGCCACGCGACGCCGCGCTCGATCTGGCCACGTCGCGTCGACGGCGAGTCCGAGAGCCCGGGTTCGATGGCCCAGGCGGCGAGCAGGTCGTAGTACGGCGGCCAGGGGATGCGCGCGCCCTCGGGATGGTTCAGCGCTGGATCGCTCGGCGCGGGCAGGCCGCCCGCGTCGAGCGCGCGCTCGACGCGGCGCGCGTGGTAGAGGCTGTCGGGGTCACTGACCGTCCAGCTCTCCCCTTCCTGCGCCGGTGTGCGGTCGTGCAGGCGGTACCGGATCGCAACGGAGAGGGTGAGGACTCCCAGCGCGAGGAGCACGGCGATGAGGCCCCCCCTCATGGGTGAGCGATCGAGCCTTGCCGGGAGCGCGCCATGCGGCGAATCCTAGCAGCCCACCGTGAACGTCACTCCGACCCAAACCGCCGCGCTCCACCGTGCCGCGATACCCTCGAGCCGCGGGTGATCCACCGGATCGCCCGGGTCCCATCGCGGTCCATCGACCCGTACTCGTCGTCGGGGCTCTGCGCGTGGGGGCTTCTGCAGGCGGGCATGGATCCGGGGCGGGGAGGAGTGCGGGGCGAGGCGAGTGGCGAGTCGGAGACGAATCTCCACCGGCTCCGGGCTCAATTCAATCTCGCCCTCGTCATCTGGCGGTTCCAACCATTCCGATGGGAACGGTTTATGGATCGCGCTCGCGAATGCGTTACGAAGTTGCAATGCAGGCAGGGCGAGGCCGTCCTGGGCGCCCGCGGGGGTCGCGCAGAAGCCCCCCAAAGTCCCGCTCCAAGCCGATGATGACGCCCTTTCTCGGAGTGCGAAATCCTATTCCTCGGGTTGACTGAGGGGGGCCGCTGTGAGACCATCCTCAATGGCTCTGGGCTCTGCGCCCCGTTCCACTCACCGCCCGCCTCGGCCACAACCGCACCGGCTTCGCCGGACTCGGCCTTGGGGGATCCACGATGGGAGGATCGTGAGCACAAGGAAGGAGACTCGCAACTGAGGAGCACCGCATCAGAGTTCCGAGCTAACGGGCAGCGCCGACAGCGCCCGTCGGACTCCCACCCACAATTCATCTTGGAGGAGATCAACAGGGTCATGAACAACTTTAAGTTCATCGCTCATTCTATGGCGCTTGGCGCCGTTTTCGCTGGGTTGAGCACCCAGGCACTCGCACAGGGAATCGCCTGCGGCGATCCCGTCAACTGCGCGATCGACCAGACCGGTCCGTTCACGCAATCGCCCGCTTCGGATAGCACCGGTCCGATCGAGCCGGCGCAGATGCCGGCGGTGTTTCCGGTCAGTGTCGCGCAGTTCGACGCTGCCGCGGCTGCTGCCATGCACGGCGACGCCACGGAGGGCGACATCGATCTCAAGCGTGCGGAGGTGACGCTGGAGCTTCGGGTGAACAGCTTCACGGCGACGCAGCAGAACACCTCGAGCGAGCCGCCGACGGACTGCTTGTACGACTTGCAGTATCAGGTCGACCTGCAGATCCTGGCCAACGCGACCGTCGGTACCGGTGAGCTGGCGGCTCCGCCGATCGTCTTCAACATTGCGCCGATCATCATCGCCCCTGGCGAGACGCTGGTGCGCACGCTCGCGGACTTCGCGGGAAACGAGATTCCGGTGTCCAGCTGCACGGCCGAGGACAGCCTCGCCGGGGACCTCACCCCCTGGATTGGCAACGGCGACATCACCTGGGAACTCCAGGTTGTCGGAGTCAGCGAGCAGACGAACTGTCCCCAGGGCCTCTCGGGTGTGACCAGCACTGTCGAGGGCACCGTGCGCGTTCGCTACACGTACTGTGTCGAAGGCGACGAGCCGCCGCCGCTGACGGGCTGTGAGTGCCTCACTCCCTCCCCGAACTACCGTCGTCCGGGCAGCCTCCTGCTGTTCCCCGAGTTCGACAACTTCGAGGGCAGCTACACGGTCATCACCGTGACGAACACCGACTGCATCCAGAACAGCGGCGAGGACGTCCTCATCGAGTACGTCTACATCGACGCCGACGGCTGCTCGGAGTTCAACAAGACCGAGACCCTGACCCCTTGCGACACGCTCAGCGTGGTCACGAGCACCCACAACCCGGGCCAGGAGCAGGGCTTCCTGTACGTCTTCGCGAAGCAGCCCGACCCCGACGCCCCGAACGGGACGGCGATCACCTGGAACAACCTCATCGGTAGCCAGATGATCATCCAGGGCCTCGACACCGGCTTCGACTACTCGATGAACCCGGTGGTCTTCCGCGGTCTGACCGCGGAGGGGACCTCGTCCGACCTCGACGGTGACGGCATCCGTGACCTCGACAACGCAGAGTACGAGCCGCTTCCCGACGTCATCACGATCCCGCGCTTCCTCGGCCAGGACGGTACCCCGGGCAACCCGGGTGAGTTCAACAGCCAGCTGATCCTCATCGGTCTGACCGGTGGCGCGCGCTTCGAGACGACGGCCTGCTTCACGTTCTACAACGACAACGAAGTGGTCTTCTCGGGCGAGTACACCTGGGAGTGCTGGGACAAGCCCTACCTGCTCGACATCAGCGCCGCCTTCGGCAACGACTTCCTGCAGACCACCGACCACGATCTCAACGAGATCTTCGGTGAGAACTCGCGCGAGGCCGGCTGGATGTGCGTCCAGGGCTGTGCGGCGAACTCTTCGCAGGAGTCCATCAACGACCCGGCGATCTACGCCGCGCTCGTCGAGCACCTCGGCGCCGCCGGCGTCGCCGACCTTCCCTGGGAGTGTGGCTTCCGCACCAACGGCGCCCTGCTTCCGCGCGGCGTCTTCGGTGACCCGGACGAGGACACCAACCGGGACGGGGTCGTCAACGAAGACGACGCCGTCGACGGCGACAACCAGTAGGTTGGCCTGAGCTCGGAGCCCGCCGAACGGTGGGCTCGGAGTCGATCCAAGAGGGAGGCGGCCCAGCGGGCCGCCTCCCTTCTTTCGTGTCGTCCGGGCGCTCTTGGCCTGTTTCGAGGAGGGCGGTCCCGCGCAAGACCGAGCCCTTGGCGGGGGGCTGACGCAGGTCGAACCTCGAGCGAGCCCTGGGCTTCCCAGGGGAGGGGCGGAGCCCGTCCCATCTCCCAGCGGCTTCTGAGCTCGAGGG
>CAYGST010000246.1:0-7222 GCA_964352415.1 uncultured Planctomycetaceae bacterium
GGCGGTCCCCTGCCAGGGAAATACAGCCCAAGAGCGGGTTGGACGATGCGGGGGGCTGGAGATCCCCTGAGGAGTCTCGATCGAACTTCAGATCGAGGATCAGCCGCCTTCGGCGGCCGGCGAAGCCGGCCGCCGAAGGCGGCTGATCCTCGGTCCGATCCTCGAGTCCACCGGGCCGAACGGCCGCGGTCCCCCGAACACCACGCGGCGCCGACCCTTTCAGGCCCCGAGGCCGCCGAAGGCGGCTGCCTCTCGATGATCCGTTCGACGAGGCCGGCCGAACGGCGACAGCCCCCAACCCCGGTCCTCCGCCGAGCCGATCAGGGGTCTGGTCTCTGTGTCCTCTGCGATCTCTGTGTTTCCAAATTCTGCCGGCGGAGAACTCCAACCCCCGGACTCGACCGACCACCGCTGCAGAACCCTCCGCACCCCGAACGCAGCCCGGGCCCCGGCAGACGCGCTGCCGGGGCCCGGGCCGAGCTGGAGGCGACGCCGCGCGGGCGCGCCTCGGGAGACTCAGCCGACCTAGAACTGCACCTGGAACTCGATGACCAGCGCGCTCTCACCGGACTCCTGATCGCCGTCGATCAGCACCTTCCCGGCGTAGTGCGAGTAGATGAAGCTGTTGCGGACCATCATGTGGTTCGTGAGGACCCAGTTCATGCCGGCCGAGAGACTGAGAACGTTCGACGTGTAGCTCGGGCCGGCGATGATGCCGGTGTCCGCGAGCGAGCTGTCGAGGTCGAGCCAGGAGAGGCGCGCCGCCGCGACCCACGCGCCGTTGGCGGTGTCGTCACTCGGCAGGTACGGGTTCTTCGGCTTGACGCCGTTGAACGTCATCTCCTCACCCGTCAGCGCCTGCTGCGCCGTGACGTGAAAGCCGCTCGTGTCGATGTCCGCCTTGCCGCCGACACCCTCCATCTCCGTGCGGTGGTGCTGGTACTCGGCCATCAGCATGGTCGAGCCGTTCAGGTAGAGCGCCTCGAGACCGGCGCGCCACTGGATACCGTCGTTGCGCGCGCCCGCCTGGAGAGTGGCGAACGGCAGCCCCGACTCGTTGAAGATCTGAGCGCCGGCGACGCTGCGATCCTCGTTGCCGATCGTGAAGCTGCCACCGACGTCGAGCTCTCCGTCGACGTCGGCGTCGGCGAGGCTGGTCGTGAGACGCGCTCCGAGCTCCTTGCCCTTATCGACCTCGTCACCTCCGGTGCCGTTGTAGAGGCCGATCCCGTAGCTCACGTCGTCGCTCTCGTGGTAGTAGAAGACGCCGTGCTGCTCGCGCGGAGAGAACTGGTTCAGGATCGAGTTCTCGTTGAACGCGATCCAGCGCCGGCTCTGCGCCTCCTCGAGACCGAACGGAGCACGCTTGCGACCGATGATCAGCCGCCGCTGTCCTTCACTGCCGACATCGATGCCGCCCCAGGCCTCTTCGAGCCTGGAGCCGTTCTCGTTGAAGTCGGTCTGGATTCGGAAGTGGTAGATGTCGTCGAAGGTGCCGTAGATCTCCGGACGAGCACGCTTGAGACTGAACTCGTTCCAGACGTCGCGGCGCGGCTGGATCCGGCCCTGGAACTGGAAGAGCCCGCCGAAGACGAGCTCGGAGCTTCCGCTCTCGGAGCGGAGGAAGAAGCCGTCCTCGTACCCGATGCTGCCCGGGAATCCGGAGTCGGCGGGCGACTCGGCGGGTTGCGCCGCGTCCGCGTCCTCGGTGGCTTCGAGGGGCGGCGGCGCGTCGCCGTTTGCGGCGAGGGCGATGAGGGGTAGGACGACGAGATCGATCAGTGCGGACATGAGAATCAGGAAGTGAAGTCGCTGCGGCGATTCCGCGCGACGGAAGCGTGTAGGCGCGCGCGCCCGAGACCCCTAGATACCTCGCTGCCGCGGCGGATGCCAACGCGCGCCTGGGTCTCCAACCGGAGCCCGAGTAGACTCCCCCCCTCCTCGGCCCCAACCGCCCCACGCTCCCATGTCCGTACGCAACACGCCCTTGCGGCTGCTCCTGTCCCTCGCCCTGCTCCTCGGCAGCGGCGCTGGCTGTGCACAGGAGGCCGATGTCGTCATCTACTGCGCCCTCGACCAGGTCGACTCCGAGCCGATCCTGCGCGAGTTCGAGCGGCGCACGGGCCTCAAGGTCAAGGCCGAGTTCGACGTCGAGGCCAGCAAGACGGTCGGCCTCGTGCGGCGCATCCGCGAAGAGGACGGACGCACGCGCTGCGACGTCTTCTGGAACAACGAGATCGCGAACACGGTCAGCCTTGGCAACGAGGGCCTGCTGGCGAGCTACGACTCACCGAGCGCCGAGGGCATCCCCGAGGCCTACCGCGACGCGGAGCGGCGCTGGACCGGCTTCGCCGCGCGCGCTCGGGTCTTCATCGTCAACACCGACCTCGTCGACCCCGCCGAGATTCACGGCATGTGGGACCTCGTCGACGAGCGCTGGAAGGGCAAGACCGGCATGGCGCGGCCGCTGACCGGCACGACGCTCACGCACGCGACCGCGCTCTTCGTCAAGCTCGGCGAGGAGAAGGCCCGCGAGTACCTGCAGAGGGTCAAGGACGGCGAGGTCCACCTCACCGGCGGCAACGCGATCCTGATGAAGCTCGTCAGCGCGGGCGAGTTCGCCTGGGGCTGGACGGACACCGACGACTACAACCGCGCGCGACTCAAGGGCGCGCCCGTCGAGATGGTCTTCCCCGACGCCGGTGAGGACGAGATCGGGACGCTGTTCATCCCGAACACGGTCTGCATCCTGAAGGACGCGCCGCACCCCGACGCGGCGCAGCAGCTCGTCGACTACCTGCTGTCCGAGGAGGTCGAGCGCAAGCTGGCGAGCTTCGACGGCGCGCAGATCCCGCTGCACGCGGGGCTGCAGGACGAGCCGCACCAGCTCCCGCTCGAGCGCATGAAGGTCATGGAGGTCGACTACCGCGCCATCGGCGCCGAGATCGACGCCCGCACCGCTGAACTCAAGGCGATGTTCCTCCGGTGAGCCGCGCGTTCGTCATCACGGCGCTGGTGCTCTACGCGCTGGCGGGCTTCGCGCCGATCGTGGCGATGGCCCTGCGCGTCGAGGCCTCTGACCTGCATACGCTGCTCGACGAGCGCACGCTCGGTCTGCTCGGCCGCACCGTCATGCTCGGCGGCGGCGCCAGCGCGATCGCCGTGCTGCTCGGCGCGCCCTTCGGCTTCCTCGTGGCGCGCACGGACGTCCCCGGCGCGCGCCTGCTGCGGCCCGTGGCCCTGGTCGCCCTGATCCTGCCGCCGCTGTTCGTCGCGATCACCTGGGCCGCGCTCTCCGAGCTGCGCGGAGCACCGGCCGCGATCGGCATCCTCGGCGTCCACACCTTCCCCATCGTCGCCTTCTTCACCGCGACGGCCTTCGATCGCATCGACGCCGGGCGCCAGGAGGCGGCGCAGCTCGCGGGCGGTCTGCGCGCGGTCCTGCGCATGGAGCTTCCGCTGGTGCTGCCCGCCGTCCTGTGCGGCGCGTGCCTCGCCTTCCTGTTCGCGATCAACGACTTCGCGACGCCCGACTACATCTCCTCGGTCGGCACCAAGTTCAACGTCTACGCGGACGAGGTCTTCGCGAACTACCAGCTGCAGGAGAGCACCGGTCGCGCGGTCGCCAGCTCGCTGCCGCGGGTCGCGCTCTCGCTCCTGATGCTCGTCCCCGCGCTGCTCCTGCGCCGCCGCGGCGCGCTGGCGACGGTCGGCGGCAACTTCAAGCGCCCGGCGCCGCTGCGCCTCGGCGCCTGGCGCGTCCCCGCGCTGCTGTTCTGCCTGGCCGTGATCACCATCGGCAGTCTGATCCCGATCGGCCGGCTCTTGTACGAGGCCGGCATCCCCGGGCGCCAGGCGGTGCAGGCCGGCAACGCCCTCGCGGGCGGCCTCAGCTCTCCGTCGCAGGTCCCCATCGGCAGCTGGAGCCTGGAGTCCCTGCAGAGCGCGTTCTCCGTCGCGCTCGAGCGCACGCGCAGCGACCTCGGAAACTCGCTGATCTACTCCGTGTCCGCGGGCCTGATCGCGGTGCCGATCGCGCTCGTGCTCGGTCACCTGTGCCAGCGCGCGCGCGGCGGCCGGCTGCTGGAGATCCTCTTCGCGCTCCCCATGGCGGTCCCCGCGATCCTGTTCGGCATCGGCAACATCACCGTCTGGAACAACGCCGTCACCGCCGACTTCTACGATTCGGGCGGGCTCGTCGTGATGCTCGAGGTCGGGCGCTTCCTGATCTTCCCGCTGCTGCTCGTGACCGGCGCCGTCGCCTCGCTCAGCCCGCGCCTCGAGGAGGCCGCGCGCATGGCCGGCGTGCCCGCCTGGAAGCGTCTGACGCACGTCGTCGCCCCCACCGTCCTGCCCAGCCTGCTCGCCGGCTGGTCCCTCGTGTTCATCCTCGCGATGCGCGAGCTCGACGCCGCCATCCTGGTGCCGTCGGCGAACCACACGATCATCTTCCGCGTCTTCAACCAGATCCACTTCGGCCGGGACGACGCCGTCGCCGCCCTCTGCCTCCTCGTCGTGTTCTTCCTCCTCCTGCCCGGACTCCTGTGGTCCTTCTTCGGCCGCCGCCGCACGGAGGTGATGCCGTGAGCGTCGCCGTCCAGCTGGCCGCCGCCTCCGTCGCCGTCGGCTCCAAGACGATCCTCGGCCCGCTCGACCTCGAGGTCCAGAGGGGCGAGCACCTCGTCGTGCTCGGTCCTTCCGGCTGCGGCAAGACGACGCTCCTGCGCCTGATCGCCGGCCTGGCGCGTCCCGGCGGCGGCAGCGTCGCGATCGGCGGCCGGGCGGTCTCCGAGGGCGCGCGCGTCCTCGTGCCCGCGGAGCAGCGCGGCATCGGCATGCTGTTCCAGGACGGCGCGCTGTGGCCCCACATGACCTGCGCGAAGACGCTCGAGTTCGTGCTGCGTCACGCGGGCACTCCGCGCGGCGAGCACGCTGCGCGCATCGCCGAGCTGCTGGAGCTCGTCGAGCTGCAGGGCTTCGAGAAGCGCAAGCCCGGCACGATGTCCGGCGGCGAGGCCCAGCGTCTCGCGCTCGCTCGCGCCCTGGCCTGCAACCCCGAGTTGATCCTCCTCGACGAGCCGCTCGGACCTCTGGACGCGGAGCTCCGCAGCTCCATGCTCGCGCGCATCGACGCGATCCAGCGCGAGCGCAACCTGACCCTGATCCACGTGACCCACGACCCGGCGGAGTCCGAGGCCTACACCGACCGCACCCTGGTCATGGAGGCCGGTAGAATCCGCTCGGACCTTCCGAGCGAACCCCCCTCTCGGTGAACGGCATGCGCGCAACCCTTGGATTCGTACTCGTCGCGGTCAGCATCTGGGTGCTGACCATGATCTTCGCCCCGAGCCGCGGCGAAGCCTCGGCCCAGTCCTTCACGTCCTCGATGCAGTGCCAGGACTGCCACTCGGAGGCGTACTCCGAGTGGGAGAGCTCGTCCCACGCGAACAGCTGGATCAACCCGGACGTGCGCGCGCTCTCGAACGACTTCTCGAACACCGACTGCATCGACTGCCACGCGCCGCGGCCGATCTTCGAGACCGGTGTCGGCAAGCGCGTGCTGCCGCGCAGCTCCCGCCGCAGCGAAGGCGTCGACTGCATCGCCTGCCACCTGCTGCCCGACGGACAGATCGCGGGCACGATCGACGACTCGAGCGCCGCTTGCCGGCCGCTCGCGCGGCGCGAGCTGACCCAGGAGCAGTTCTGCGCGGTGTGCCACGACCAGCACCAGACCGTCCAGCAGTGGGCCTCGTCGCGCTACGCCGAGCAGGGCGTCGGCTGCATCGACTGCCACATGCCCTACCGCGACGGCGACCCGAAGAAGGGCCGCGACCACCGCTGCCTGGGCGGTCACGACCTCGACACGGTCAAGAGCGCCGTCGACATCCGCGGCGTGCGCAAGGCGGACCGCTGGGTGGTCGAGGTCGAGAACGTCGGCGCGGGCCACTCCTTCCCGACCGACGAGCGCTCGCGCGCCGCGGACCTCTTCTGGAGGCCGATGGTCGCCGCAGGCGAGGAGCCCGGAGCGTGGCAGCAGTTCTACCGCTTCCGCAGCCCCTATCGCCACGAGGTCGGCATCGTCGACAACCTGCTGCTCGTGCACGAGACGCGCGAGCTGACCATCGAGCCCGAGGGCGCGGACGGGCACATCGAGGTCGCCCTGTTCTACAAGCTGTCGCCGTACTACGCCGACCCCGAGAACCCCGACCCCGAGGCGGAAGCGCGCCTGGTCCAACGCATCGAGCTGAAGCCGTGAGACGCACACTCCTGGTCCTGTCGCTCCTCCTCGCCGGCTGCGCGGAGAGCGGCGGCCTGCCGCCGTTCGAGCACTACCCCGCGCTGAAGGACGGACTCGCGCGTACCGAGGCGGCCATCACGGCGGAGGACGCCGCCGCGACCGGACAGGCCGAGGAGGTCGAGCCCGATCACGTGCGGGGCCTCGTGCAGATGCTGGCGACGTCGACCGGACGCACGCGCGCGCTGCCGCTCGAGGAGATCACCATGCTCGGCGATCCCGCGGCGCCCACGCTCGCGGTCATCGCAGCCGCGAGCGACGGCGAGGCCACGCACCGCCAGGCCGCCATGGAGCTCCTCGCCCAGCTGCGCACGCCGCTCGCGACCGAGCACCTGCTGCAGCTCTGCGAGCGCTCTCCCGAGCCCTGGATGCGCTCGCAGGCCGCCTGGCGCCTCGGCCTCACCGGTCAGGACTGGGTCGTCGCTCGCCTGACGAAGCGCCTGAAGTACGAGGTCGACGAAGAAGCCGTCGTCTGGATCGCGAACACGCTCGGCCTGTTCGGAAACTACTCCGGCCTCGAGGCGCTCTATCGGCTGTGGAATCACGGCGCGACGCCCGAGATCAAGAGCTCCGCCGAGCAGCGCATCTTCGAGCTCGCGCAGGCGGCCAGCGCCGAGAACCCCGAGCACCTGTGGCAGCTGTGGTTCGTCGCCGACCCCGACAAGCAGCTGCACCGCACCGACGTCTCGCCGCGTTTAGAGCGTGAGCTGTGGCGGCGCGTGTCCGATCTCTCCGGTGAGCACTTCCAGCTGCGCGGCGTCGACGACGCGCGCTTCACCCTCTCGCACCTCGGCTCCTGGGCCACCGGCCCGCTGTCCGAGGCGCTGCACGACGACGACCTCTACGTGCGCGTCCACGTCGCCCAGTGCCTCGAGCGCATGGGCCCGCGCGCCACGCTCGCCGGGCCCGCGCTGGTCGCGGCGCTGG
>CAYGST010000247.1:0-7221 GCA_964352415.1 uncultured Planctomycetaceae bacterium
CTGGGGCTGGGCGTGGTGGGGGCTGCTCGGGGCTGTGGGGGTGGGGGTGCTGGCGGGCGAAGCCCGCCACTACCAGGCGTGGTACCGCGACACCTTCGGCTCCCCATGCGGCGGGGACGCCAACTGGACCCATGGCGTCACGGTCCAGTGGGTTCCCTGAGTTGACTCACCGACCTACGCGAACCGAACCGCTCCGCGCGCTTCTCCATTCCATTCCTCCACCGGTCTCGAGCGTCTCGTTCGGCTCGCCGGTCGCTTCCGACTCCTCTCTTCGCTTCCCATCGACATGCAACGACTTCGACAACGACGTGGCCTGGCCCTCGCAGCCGGCCTGAGCGTCCTCGCACCCGCCGCGCTCGCGGGCTTCACGAATCCCTCGGCCCCGAGCTTTCGCGGGCAGCCGGACACGCAATACGCGGGCTGGGAGAGCTTCACCTCGGCCTTCGGTGGCGACAACCTGCCCGACGATCCGTTGACGACCTCGGCGAACGCGGTGATCCGCCAGCTCGCGCCGGGTGCGATCCTGATCGGCGGTGGAAACGTCTACCATCCGTCTACCGCCCCCGTGTTCGTCCTCGAGGACGACGTCCCGACCGATCTGCTCGAGGTTCATCTACAGACTTCGACCAAGGGTGCAGAGCTCGACTACGCGAACGTGCGGCTGGTGTACGTCGACGGTGGCGGGGCAGAGGTCGCCCTGCCGTTCGACAGCCGTACGGAACTCGCCAACAACCCCGTCATGGGCGTCGACGTCGAGTCCCTGTTCGTCTGGGACCTCACGGGCGTCGTCGACGAGGTCACCCAGTACGAGCTGCGCTTCGAGGGCGCCGTTCCGCACGTGAGCCTCGATGCCGTGCTCCTCGACACGCGCTTCGCGCCGTCGGCCATCACGGCCTTCTGCTTCGGCGACGGGAGCGGAACGGTTTGCCCGTGCGGCAACGGCGGCGCCCCTGGCCGCGGCTGCGCGAACGGTTCCTCGGCGGATGGCGCCCTGCTCGTCGCGAGCGGCACGAATCAGGTCGCCGCGGGGGACCTCGTGTTGACTGCTAGTGACCTGCCGGCCGGCGTTCCCGGGCTCTTCTTCCAGGGCGTGGCGACGGTGAACGGCGGAAGCGGTTCGCTGTTCGGAGATGGCCTGCGCTGCGCGGGTGGTCAGGTCACCCGCCTCGAAGTCGCGGTCTCGGACGGCAACGGTGACGTCTCGAGCACGACGAACGTCGCGCTCGCCGGCGGAGCGTCAAGCGGCACCACGCTCCAGTACCAGCTCTGGTACCGCGATGCGAACGGCAGCGTCTGCGGTGCCGGATTCAACACCACGAACGGCCTGGCCGTGACCTGGCAGTAGCTCGGGCCTCCCCGATCGATGGCGAGTCCCCGCAGGGGCGGGGACTCGTGCTTCCTCCCGTCCCGTACACCCTTCTCGAGCCTGCCATGACCCTCTCCGCCTCCATCCTGTCCTCTCTCGTTCTCCTGGCAACTGGCGCGGACGAGGGCGCCGCACCCGCCGCGCCCGCCGACGCGATTCGAAGAACCGCATCGAGCGAGCCCATCGCTCTGCTCCCGCGCGCCGTCACGAGTTTCGGCGCGAGCGTTCATGGCGGCTGGCTCTACGTTCTCGGGGGCTACTTCGGAACGCCGCACGACTACCACCGCGAACATCAGTCGGATGCGTTCACGCGCATGAACCTGCTCGACGGATCGTGGGAGACGCTTCCCAGCCCGGGTGCGATGCAGAGCGTCGCGCTGGTCGCTCACGGTGAGCATCTCGTGCGGGTCGGCGGCATGTTGATTCACAACGCCGACGGCGAGCCGCAGGCACTCGAGTCGACGCAGGAGGTCGCGCGCTTCGACCCGCTCACCAAGGAGTGGACCGCGCTCGCTCCGCTGCCGGAACCGCGATCCTCGCACATGGCCGCCGTGGTCGGCGACCACCTCTACGTGGCCGGTGGCTGGCGCCTCGCGCCCGAGCAGGACGGAATCTGGACCGACAGCGTCCTGCGCCTCGACCTCGCGAACGAGATGGCGACCTGGGAGTCCTTTCCCGCGCCGTTCCAGCTGCGCGGGCTGACCGTCTGCGCAACCGATTCGGAGTTGATCGTGATCGGCGGCATGGGGGCGAAGGGCGGCTTCTCGAACGCGGTCCACGTGTTCGATCCCGTGAACGAGGCCTGGCGCCGCGGCCCCGAGTTCCCCGGAAGCGCCTTCGGCGTCGCGGCCACGGTCTCCAACGACGTGGTCTACGCAAGCGGCAAGGACGGGCAGGTGTTCGCCTGGTCGCTCGAGGACGACGCCTGGGTCGCGCTGACCTCGCTGGCGTTCCCGCGCTTCTTCCATCAGATCGTCGCGGGCGACTTCGGCGAGCTGCTCGCCGTCGGAGGGATCGGCCCCGGAGGTCGCGTGCGGCACGTCGAACGCATCGAGATCGAGCCGCAAGCGCCTGGTGTGCGCTCTACCGTCTGGACCCTGCCCGCGCCCGGTCGCGCGAAGAACCGCCAGGGCGTCCTGCTGCAGGGCAACGCGCTGCACGTCTTCGGCGGCAATCGCAGCCTCGAGCAGCACGACTTCGAGCCCGAGGACTTCCTCGACGAGGCCTACACGCTCGACCTGGCCAAGCTGAGCTGGTCGCGGCTGAAGCCGTTCCCGTCGCGTCGCCAGAGCTTTCGGTTCGCGACGGCGGGGGACCAGGGCTTCGCGTTCGCGGTCGGTGGCTTCGGCCACGACGGCGAGGTCGCACGCACCTTCGCCGAGGTCCTGCGCTACGACGTCGAGTTCGACTGGTGGAAGACCCTCCAGGCTCCGCTGCCGGAGGCGCGTAGCCAGTTCGGCCTCGTCGAGCACGCGAACGAGCTGTGGATCTTCGGCGGGCTCGACTACGACCCGCGGCGGGAGAAGGCGGAGCGCTTCCGCCACGTGACGAGCGTCCTGCACATGACGCACGTGGACGACGAGAGCGCCGGCTTCGAGGCCACCAACATCGAATTGCCGAATGCGCGTCGTGCCTTCGGCGCGGCCAAGCTCGGCGCGCGCTACTACCTGGTCGGCGGGATGCGGGACGGTTTCGAGCGCGTCGAGCCGTGCGACGTGTTCGATTTCGAGGCCGGCACCTGGTCCGAGATCCCAACGCCCTCCGCGACGAGGATCTCGCCCGAACTCGTGGCCCTCGATGGCCGCTTGTTCCTCGCCGGTGGCAGCTCCGACCGGGACGGGGCGGGCCTGGAGCCCGATCCGACCGTCGAGATGTTCGACCCGGCGACGGGCGTCTGGACGACGGTGCTCGACGAGCTACCGATCGCACCGCGCCAGCTGCACATGGAGGCCTTCGGGGACCGGCTGCTGCTCTACTCGGCGCAGCAGGAAGGCGCGGCGGTGCAGGTCGCGCTGCTGGACTTCTCACAGGTCGCGAAGGCCCCGGCGGTCGTCGAGGCGAGCGCCACTCGCTGAGCTCCGCCGGGGCTGCAACTCGTCTTCCTCTTCTCGTACTCCGACCACGCCAATGCCGAGCTCCGAGCCGTCACGCCCCGCTCTCGCCCTCCACGATCTCGACACCCCGAGCCGCTGCTTCGTCCTGGCCGTGTGCCTCGAGGACGAGGACTTCGAGCGCGAGGGGCTCGCGCGGGAACCCGCCTGCACGCATGTCTCGCGCAGCGTGTGGATGCGCGGCGCGCTGGCGCGCGAGGGCGCGGAGCCCGGTGAGGTCTCGGGCAAGCTCAGTGCCCTGCTGGACGTGCGCTACCTCGACGCGATCTGGTTCGTGCGTGCGCAGACGCCCGCGAAGCTCCAGCAAGGTCTTCGTGCCTACCTGCGCCGCGGCGAGCGCGCCGGGCTGCCCGGACTGCTGTGGGCGTTCGCGACCGATCGCCGTGACTGCGTGCGCAGCCTCGCCGACGTGCTCGCGCAGGAGACGTTCCTGAAGCTCTGCGGGGAGCTGCGCGGCGCCGAGGTCGAGACGCGGACAGAACGACCGGCCTGACGCGAGGCCGGCCGGAGCACGGACCAGGGCGAGTGCGACGGTAGGAGCGAGGGCGGAGCGGCCTCCCGGGACTGCGAGCCAGCTCCGCGTCGCGCGCCGCTCAGCCGAGCCGCGCGCGCGCTCGCTTCAGCGTCTCGACGACGGCGCCGCGGATCTCGTCCGGCGCCGCGAGCGCGCGGCCGAAGGAGACGTTCCAGCTGTGCTCGCCCGCGTGGACGCGGTAGCCGCGGCGGTCGAGGGCCAGCATCCGCGCCGACTCGGCCTCGTGTTCGTGCAGTCCCTTCACGATCTCGACGAGGTTCTCGGCGTGATCGGCGTTCATGTGCGCGACGGCGCCCTCCGCGGCGTGCGCGAAGTCGTCGTCGACCTCGGGCACGAGGCAGTCCGCGCCGTCGATCCAGTGGATGCGACCGAAGCCCGCGATCGAGCGCGCCTTCACGACCTCGTGCATGCGCCAGAGGTGGAAGGGGTGGAAGTCGAGGTAGCGACGGGCGGCGGGGACGCGCTCGGCGTAGCGCGCGAGCAGCTCCTCGTGCTCCTCGGCGTCGATCGTGGTCGCGCCGGGGCAGTCGTCGGTCGCCAGCGCGAGGCGCTCGAGACGGCCGAGCAGCGCGACGCGCCAGCTCGCCTGCGGATCACCCTCCGCGTGCGGGTCGCGCACGAACAGGCTCGCGCGCGGGTCGCGCACGAGGTCCTTCGAGTGTGCGGAGATGTCCGCGATGAGCAGCAGCGGCCGCCCGCGCCCGTCGAGCGCGAACGGCGTCAGCGAACCGATGGGAAAGCCCGCGAGGTCGGGCTCGGTGGCGAGCGTGCTGAGCGTCGCGCTGGACTCGGCCTCGAGCCAGCCGCGCACGTCCTCGGCGGGCGTGGGCTCGACCTCGGGTTCGCCAGTCTTCGCGCTGTCCTGGTTCGTGCTCATGGCCAGAGCACAACCGCTGTGCGCGGCGGCGTCCAGCGTCGCGGCGAGTTCCGCTTCGGGACGTCGGCGTCCCGAGTCGCAAGCGTGCGCTACGCCTCGCGAGCCTCGCTCGGGCGCCGGCGCCAGCGCTCGAGGGCTGCGAAGAGCGCCTCGCGCTGGATCGGCTTGGCGACGTAGTCGTCCATCCCGGCGGCGAGGCACTTCTCGCGATCGCCCTCCATCGCGTTGGCGGTCAGGGCGATGATCGGCACCGTGGGGTCACGCACGCCGGAGTCGGGATCGCGCACGAGGCGCGTCGCCTGGTACCCGTCCATCTCCGGCATCTGGCAGTCCATCAGGACGAAGTCGTAGTCCTCGCTGCGCAGCTGTTCGACGGCCTGCAGACCGTTCTCGGCCCAGTCGACGTCGTAACCGCCGCGCTGCAAGAGGCGCAGCGCTACCGTGCGGTTGATCGGGTTGTCCTCGACGAGCAGCACGCGGTCGGGACCCTCGGGTGGCGCCTCGCGGACGGTGACGAGCGAGGCGGGTTCGGGCTGCGGCGGAGGCGTCGGCTCCTCGGGCCGCGCGAGCACCTGCACGAGGACCTCCAGCAAGCTCGACGTGCGCAGCGGGCGGAGCGTGAAGCCCTGGAAGCCGCCGCGCGCGAGGCGGGCGTGGTCGATGCGCGTGCCTGTCGGGACGAGCAGGACTCGCGGTGCGTCGTCGTCCGCTCCTTCGTTATCGCGGCGGGCGACGCTGCGGTCGACCAGGAGAGCGTCGAAGGGCCGACCGGCGGCGCGCGCTGCGGCTTCGCGCTCGACAGCCTCGGCGAGGTTCGCGGCGCTCCCGTGCGGGAAGCCCCAGGTCGCGAGAATCGCGCTGGCCTCCTCGCTGACGCCAGCGCCGCCGACGATCAGAACGCGGGGCTCTGCGCCTTCACCGAAGGGGGCGTTGCCAGCGGCGGCGAGGCGTCGCTTCTCGAACGACAGCTCGACCAGGAAGGTCGAGCCGTGGCCCTCCTCGCTCTGGAGCGCGATCGTTCCGCCCATCAGCTCGACGAGCTGCTTGCTGATCGAGAGCCCGAGCCCGGTGCCGCCGAAGGAGCGCGTGGTCGACGCGTCGGCCTGGGTGAACGCATCGAACAGCCGCGCCTGCTTCTCTGCGGCGACGCCGATGCCGGTATCGGTGACGAGGAAGCGCAGGCGGAGGTCGTCTCCGCTCTCTTCGAGCGCTTCGACGCTCAGGGTCACGCTGCCTTCGATCGTGAACTTGATCGCGTTGCCGAGCAGGTTGGTCAGGACCTGGCGCACGCGCAGCGAATCCCCCTCGAGGAGTCGCGGCACCCTGGAGTCCACGCGGTGCTCGAACTGGAGGCCCTTCTCGCGCGCGCGAACGCCGAGCAGGCTTGTCACGTCGTCGATCAGCAGGTCGAGGTCGAAGGGGGAGGGAGCGATCACGAACTGGCCGGACTCGATCTTCGAGAAGTCGAGGACGTCGTTGATGATGCCGATCAGCATGTCTCCGCTGCGGCGAATGGCGGCGACGTACTCGCCCTGTTCGCCGTCGAGGCTCGTCTCGGCGAGGAGGTCGGCCATGCCGAGCACGCCGTTCATCGGCGTGCGGATCTCGTGGCTCATGTTGGCGAGGAACTCGCCCTTCGCGTCGGCGGCGGCCTCGGAGCGCACGAGCTCGTCGGAGAGCTGGTCCGTCAGCGCGTGCAGTCGGACGAGCAGCTTGCGGAACATCAGCGGAAACACGAACGTGCCGACGAGCATTCCGGCCGCCGCGTTGCCGAGCTGCTGCCACTCCGGGTGGAAGGCGACCAGCGCGGCGAAGCCGATCGAGCCGAAGCTCGTCCCGACCAGCAGGGTGCGCGGACCGAAGCGCAGCCCGTGCCCGATGATGTTCCAGAGCAGCGCCGGATAGATCCACGCGCCGTACTCGCCGAGGATCGCCATGCCGAGCAGGGCCAGGCCGATGTCGGCGGGCGCGGCGATCAGGCGCCGCCAGAGCTGGCGGTCCGGTCGCCGCGCGACCCACAGGAGCCACGGCACCGAGCCGATCGTGTAGGTGCCAAGGATCCAGAGCGAGAGCACGAAGCGCCCGCTGCCCGTGTCGTCGCGCAGCTGGAAGACGAGGACGACCACGAAGAAGCAGGCGCACAGGACCAGCCGAACGCGTGCCTGGGCGAGCTCTTCGTTGACCTGGCGGGGACTCATGGCGCGGAGGGCGCGCCGGGGCGCCACGGTGATCCCATCGACCTTCCCCGGGGGCGCTGTTGAGGCGCATTCGCGCCCGCGCGCGGAGGGCAAACCCTGGATAGGGAGTGGAGCGGCAGGGCACTGTCGCAGGG
>CAYGST010000248.1:0-7217 GCA_964352415.1 uncultured Planctomycetaceae bacterium
GACGCGTGTACGCCGGCTGGGCGCTGGCCCGGATGGGCGTGGGCGAGGGCGGGGAGGGGCAGGTCGTTGCTCATCGAGAGGCCGGCGGGCGGGAAACGGCGCCAGCGAGGCGTCAGCGTATCGAAACGGCAATGCCATTGACGCCGGAACGAGACTCCGACTAGCTTTGCGCAAGTGTTGAAGCGCAAGCTCCCCCTCCTGCTCGTCGTGCTGGTGGCCCTCGGGCTGCTGTTCGGTGGGTCCGTGCACTCGACGTTGCACGACCACGATGGTGGACACGATGGTGGAGGAGAGGACTGCGACTTCTGTCACCTGACGGCGCTGCCCGCGGTCGACGCGGCGCCCGTCGTCAGCGAGACGCTGCCGGTGATCGGCAGCGCCTTCGAGCTCCCCGAGCGGATTCCGGTTCGCGCGCGCCGCGACTGCGGCGCCCCGCGCGCGCCGCCCGCGGCCTAGCGTCAGGGACGCCGGCCGAGCGTGGCCGCGTCCTCCGGGTGGAGCTGAGTCCTGCGATGCGCCTGCGTCGCACCGGGCTCGCTCCCCATCGATTCGCGCGATGCGTGACCCGTCCCGGGTCGCGTGCATCGGCCGCGATCGACGCTGCGCCACGACGCCCCCGCACGACGCGGGGGGTCCTTTCGGACCCAATCGGAACCCTCAGGAGAGCTCCACATGAACAGCAAGACCCTCGCCCCCGCGGCACTCACCTCCCTCGTCGTGGCCTTCGGAGCCGCGGACTCCGCCCTCGCCCAGCGCGCCCAGGTCGTCTCGCCCGGCTCACCCGCCGGAACGACGCTCGGCCAGAGCACGCGCTTCGACAGTGACTTCAACCCCGCCGTCAGCCTCGCGACCGACGTCGTCGCGGACTGGTACGGCTACAACGGCGACAGCCAGGACGGCTTCAACCTCGGGCTGCGCCGGGTGGACTTCCTCGTCGCCGACTGGATCGACCCGAACGCCTTCTCGTGGATCACGGTCGCCTACGAGGAGGAGGAGTTCGGCCTCGAGGAGGGCGCGATCGAGTACGTCGGCCTGCCCGGCAACTGGTCGCTGCGCGGCGGCCGCTTCTTCGTCGACTTCGGCAAGCAGATGCAGGCGCACATCGAGCAGCTGCGCACGGTCGACCGCCCGCTCGTCCTGCGCGAGTACCTCGGCGAGGAGCTTCCGGGCGACGGCGCGCAGATCGACAACTGGTTCGGCGTCGGCGACTACACGCTCGTACGCTTCTCCGTCGGCGTCTTCGGCGACCTCGCGGGCGAGAGCCATGGCGAGGACGACGAGGTCGGCCCGGAGCTCAGCGCGCCCGAGCGCGCCGTATTCGGCGACCTCGGCTACACGGGCCGCCTCACGGGCCTGACCGAGATCGGCGAGAACGGCACGCTGCAGTTCGGCGGCTCCGCGCGCTTCCTCTCGAACTTCGCGTTCGAGGTCGACGGCAGCGATTCGTCCGCCCAAGAGCTGGATAACGCGGTCTACGGCCTCGACCTGACCTACGGCTGGCTCTCCGACACGGGGACGCGCAGCTTCACGGTCGGCGGCGAGTACCTGATGTTCGACGGGGACATCGGCGCCGACTTCGACGACAACGGGACGCCTGGCGACGGCACCGATGACACGCTCACGGTCCTCGACGACAGCGTCACCGGCGCCTACGGCTTCGTCGACTACGGCTGGTCGCAGTTCAGCTCGGCTGGCGTTCAGTACTCGTTCGCGGAGGAGCCCGACGCCAGCAAGGCGGACCTCACCGAGCTCGACCTGTACTACACGCGACGCCTCTCGGACTTCCTGCGACTGCGCTTCGCAACCACGTTCGGCGAAGTCGAGGGCGGCGAGGACTACACGCGCTTCGCGGTTCAGCTGACGGGCTTCATCGGTCCGCACGGCCACGGCCTGAACTGGTAGGCTGATCGCTGTCATGCCGACCATGAACCTGAACCGAGCGCTGCTGGCCGTCCTGGCGGCGCTCGGTCTCGCCCTCGCGGCGCCGGGCGCCTCCGCGGCGGACCTGCGCGTCGTCGGGACGATCCCTGACCTGTCGACGCTGGCCGAGGAGATCGGTGGCGATCGGGTCGATACGCGCTCGCTCTCGAGGGGCACCGAGAACCTGCACAGCGTGCAGGTGCGCCCGAGCATGCTGATCGCGCTCAACCGAGCCGAGCTCTACCTGCAGATGGGGCTCTCGATGGAGGCGGTCTGGATCACGGATCTGTTGATCCGCGCGAAGAACGATCGCATCGCGTCGGGGACCTCCGGCTTCGAGAACTGCTCCGACGGCTGGACGGCGATCCAGGTGCCCGAGAACCTCTCGCGCAAGGGCGGCGACCTGCACCCGCAGGGCAATCCGCACTTCAACCTCGACCCGCTCGGCGGGCCGCACCTCGCCTCGAAGGTGCACGACGCGCTGGTGCGCGTGGACCCGCAGGGCAAGGCGCTCTACGACAAGAACTACGAGGCCTGGAAGAAGCGCCTGGCCGGCAAGCAGGAGCGCTGGAAGAAGATCGCCGACGGCCTGAAGGGCAAGAAAGTCGTCGTCTACCACACGGAGTACAACTACTTCGCGAAGCGTGTCGGCATGGAGGTTGTGGCGTCGATCGAGCCCAAGCCGGGTATCCCGCCGAGCCCGGGTGACGTCACGCGCGTCGTCAAGGTGATGGAGGAGCAGGGCGCGGACGTCATCCTGACGGCCGCGTGGTCCAACAATCGCCAGACGAACGACATCGCGCGCCGCACGGGCGCCAAGGTCGTCGAGCTGCCGAACCAGGTGAAGGGCGCCGACTGGGCCACGGACTGGATCGCGTTGATGGACGGCATCCACACGCGGCTGGCCAGTGCCTATGAGCTCGAGCTGGAGCCGAAGCCCGAGTGAGTGGCTCCGGGCCTGGCAGTGGCGCGCTGCTCGTGGTCGAGGGGGCTTCCTTCGGCTATGGCGGCGCTCCGATCATCTCAGGCGTGGACCTCGTGGTGCGCGCCGGAGACCTGCTCGGCATCGTCGGGGCGAACGGCTGCGGCAAGACGACGCTCTTCCGCGGATTGCTCGGGCTGATCCCCCCGCTCACCGGTCGCGTCACGCGCAGCAAGGTGGCGATCGGCTACGTCCCGCAGCGCGAGGAGCTGGACGCCGTCTATCCGCTCAGCGTCCGGGAGCTCATCCTCATGGGCAGCTACGGAAGGCTGCGCGGCCGGCGCGCCTGGTGGCGCTCACCCTCGCGGGAGGACGACGCGCTCGCGGCGAGTTGCCTGGCGGCCGTGGGGCTCGCGGGCTTCGAGCGCAAGCTGTTCGCGTCGCTCTCCGGCGGCCAGCGGCAGCGGGTCCTGCTCGCACGAGCGCTGATGACCGAGCCCGAGGTGCTGATGCTCGACGAGCCGACCGCCGGCGTCGACCGGACGGCGTCGCGCGAGATCCTGCAGCGCATCGCACTCCTGCGGCGCGAGCGGAACATGGCGGTGCTGCTCGTCGCGCACCAGCTGGACCAGGTTCGCGAGCTCGCCGACGAGGTCTTGCTCGTGCGCGGCGGCAGCGTGACCCGCGGCGCATCGGACGTGATCCTCGCGCCCGAGTCGATCGAGCGCCTGTTCGGCGCACCCGACATCTCCGAGGGGCAGCGCGCCTGATCTCCGATGGACGGCCTCAGCTTCGGTGAACTGCTCGAGTTCTTCGGCTTCGCGATCGCAGCGACGCTGATCGCGGGGCTGGTCTGTCCGCTGGTCGGCACGTTCCTGCTCGTGCGGCGCACGGGCTTCTATGGCATCGCGCTCCCGCAGTTCGCGGCGACCGGCGTCGCCTTCGGCTTCGCGGTGCTGCCCTGGTGGCAGGAGTACGTGGGGTTCGGTATCGACAGCGAGAGCCTGGCCGGGGGCGAGCACATCGGTCTCAACTACCACCTGCTCTGGGCGAGTGTGTTCACCTTTGGTGCGCTCGGCGTACTTCTCCTCGGCCGAGGGAAGGGGACGGAGACGGGCCGGGTCGCCGCGGCCTTCGCGATCGCCAGCGCGCTGACGATCCTCTTCGCGCACACCTCGCCCGCGGGAGACATCTACGTCCACGAGCTCCTGCGCGGCGAGATCCTCGCCATCGGGCTGCACGAGTTCGACACGCTGGCGATCGTCCTCGGCATCGTGCTGGTCGCCATCGTCATCGCACATCGTGATCTGGTGCTCATCAGCTACGACCGCGAGAGCGCGATCGTCCTCGGCAAGCCGGTGCTTGCGTGGGAGGGGCTGCTGCAGCTCCTGACCGGCGCGACCATCGCGACGGGCGTCATGACTGTCGGGCCCGTGCTGCTGTTCGGCCTCTTGGTCCTGCCGCCGCTCGCGGCGCGCACGCTGGCCACGTCGATGGTCGGCTACTTCCGCTGGTCGTCGGCCATGGGCGTGCTCAGCGCCATCGGCGGCCTGACGATCTCGTTCGAGCTCGACTGGCCGCTCGGTCCCTCGGTCGTGCTGGCGGGCTTCCTCCTCGTGGTCACCGTCGGCGGCGTGGCGCGGCTGCGCGGCGCAGGTCGCTGAGGACCGGATCGGGGTCTCGCGCTCGAATTCGTCGTCCGCCGGGGGCTTCCCGGCGAAGTGTCGAGGTGCGATCCTGTCGCCCCCGACCGCACCATGACGAACCACGAGCCCGAGTCCCGCGACCTCCAGGCGCTGCGCGAGCAGCTCTTCGCCCACCCGATCTACGGGATCGTCGACAGCGTTCCGAAGCTGCGCGTGTTCATGGAGAGCCACGCGTTCGCCGTGTGGGACTTCATGTCGCTGCTCAAGCGGCTGCAGGCCGACGTTTGCCCGTCGCGCGTCCCGTGGACGCCGCCGAAGGACGTCGCCGCGGCGCGCTTCCTGAACGAGATCGTCCTGAGCGAGGAGAGCGATACCGACATCGACGGCGAGCCCGCGGGTCACCTCGACATCTACCTGCGGGCGATGGACGAGGTGGGCGCGGACGCCTCCGGTTTCCGCGCGTTCCTCTCGCTCCTCGAGCTCGGGCGATCGGTGGACGAGTCCCTGAACGGCGTCCGCGCGCGCAAGCCCGTGCGCAACTTCGTGCACACGACCCTCGACATCGCGCTGAACGGCGAGACCGTCGAAGTGGCCGCGGCGTTCCTGCACGGACGCGAAGATCCGATCCCGACGATGTTCGAGCAGCTGCTCGCCCGGCTCGGCGACGACGGACCGGAGGCGCCGCGCTTCCGTTACTACCTCGAGCGCCACATCGAGCTCGACGGTGGTTCGCACGGACCGATGGGGGAGGCGCTGCTCGAGCGACTGATCGCCGGCGACGAGGGTCGGGCGCAGCTGGCCGAGGCGGCCGCGCTGCGCGCCGTGCAGGCGCGCATCGACCTGTGGACGGGCCTGCACGCCGAGCTCGGCTCCGTCGAGGGCGAGGGCTACCGCCGGCTGATGGGCGTCTAGCTCCCATCTCCCGCCAGGCTTCGGGGCACTCGCTTCCGCCCGGCCGCCGGGCGGCACTTCGGACGCGCGCGCCGAGGATTGGCGAGGGAGGCAGGCTCGACCGTGGGAGTGCAGCGGCTGCCGTGGAGGCTGCTCCATCCGCAGGGATGGGGGTCCTGTGTGTCCCCCGTCGAGGATCGCGCGCTTCGCCGGCGAGCGGCGTGCGTGCGGTCGAGAACGCCTCTGCCGGCTTCCAACGGCCCGAACGGTGCCGTTCCGTGCGGACGCGCACGGCGTGTCGCGTGCTTCCCGGCCTCCGGACGGGACTCCGCGAATCCTGGCCCCGGGGAGAGCCCTGGGTCCGTCCGAAGCTCAGCCGACCCCATCGGCTCCGATCCCAACACCCCCAGGAGATCCCCATGTTCCAGCACTCGAGTCGCGGGCCTCGCCCCGCCTGGGCGCCCGCCGCCCTCTTCGCCCTGACCGCCGTCGCGCTCGGTGGCAGCGCCGCCGCCCAGCAGGAGGCGCCGCCGACCGTCACGATTCCCTACGAGGTCGACTCCGGCCCCGCGGAGAACCTCCTCGCGAGTCCGCAGGTCGTGCTCTCGTTCCCGGTCATCGTCGAGGGAGCCGAGTGGGTGCGCCTGTACTTCGACGAGGTCGAGCTGTCCGGCGACCTGTTCGTGGGCAACGGATCGATCCTGCGACTCACGGCGCTCGGCGACGGCGGGATCCAGGAGCTGAACGTGCGGCACCTGGCGGAGTGGCAGAACTCGAGCGCCTACTTCAACGGCGACACCGTCCTGGTCGAGGTCCTCGCGCAGCCGGGGACGGGCATGAACCGCGTCCGCATGCGCGCCGTGGACTACGGCCTCATTCCGAGCTTCGAGGAGACGATCTGCGGCTCGAACGATGACCGCGTGCTCTCCAACGACCCGCGCTCGGCGCGCATCCTCCCGATCGGCTGCACGGGCTGGCTCATCGACGACTGCAAGCAGTGCTTCCTGACCGCGGGGCACTGCGGCGGCGGCGTGAGCGTCGTGCAGTTCAACGTGCCGCTCTCGAACTCCGGCGGGGGGCTGAACCAACCGTCGCCCGACGACCAGTACGCGGTGGACGCGTCCTCGCTGCAGAGCAACGGCGGCCAGGGCGTCGGCAACGACTGGGCCTACTTCGGGGCCTTCGCGAACTCGAACACGGGCCTCACCCCCGCGCAGGCGCAGGGCGGAACCTTCAACCTCGTGCCGCCGCCGAGCCCGAGCGGGAACGACATCCGCATCACCGGCTACGGAACGGACAACACGCCATCGACCCACAACCAGGTGCAGCAGACCCACGTCGGACCGCTGGTCACGAGCACCACGACGCGCGTGCAGTACGCGACGGACACGACGGGCGGGAACTCCGGTTCGCCGGTCATCTGGGAGCAGACCGGCCAGGCCGTCGGCATTCACACCCACGGCGGCTGCGGTGAGACCGGAGGTCAGAACTCCGGCACCTCGTCGACGCACCCCGGGCTCCAGGCGGCGATGGCGGCTCCGCAGGGCATCTGCGGCGCCGGCTTCGAGTTCGTGCAGGCGCCCCCCGACCTCGTCATGCCCGGGACCGTGACCACGTTCCAGGTGCGCACGATCTCGGCGGCCACGAACCCGCTGTTCCACTTCCGTCTGCAGGGCAGCGTGTTCACCTCGGTGGCGCTGACCCCGCTCGGCAACGACGTCTACAGCGCCAGCCTGCCGCCCGTCGCGTGCGGCGACGACCCGGAGTACTACTTCAGCTACGACGACGCCGACTGCGGCACGATCACGAGCCCGGAGGGCGCGCCGAACGCGTTCTTC
>CAYGST010000249.1:0-2318 GCA_964352415.1 uncultured Planctomycetaceae bacterium
GAGACGCTCGGACCGAACGCGCTCGACACGCTCGCGAGCGGGGTCGACGTCGCCGGGACGTGGCAGGAGCTGAACCGCGTGGCGGACGCTGCCGAGCTGCTCGAAGAGCTCCTCCCGGCGCTCGAGCGCGAGGTCGGTCCCGACCACCGCGCGACGCACGAAGCGCTCGGGATGCTCGCGACCATGTACGCGGACCTCGGTCGCAACGCCGAGTCCGCCGCGCTGCAGGAGGATCTCCTCGCGAGGGAGCTGCGGCTGTTCGGTGAGGACGATGGGAATGCGCTCGTGACGCGCAGCAACCTCGCGTTGACCTACGAGGCCCTGGGTCGCCCGGACGATGCCGAGTCGATGCTGCGCGAGACGCTCGCCGCCCGCCGGCGGATGCATGGCACGCAGCACCCCGAGACCCTGCGCTCGCTCAACAACCTGGCCGTGATCCTGTCCGACCACGGCAAGCCGAAGGAGAGCATCGCGCTGCACGAGGAAGCCTGCGAGGTTCGCGAGGAGCTGCTCGGTCCCGACCACCCGGCCACGGGCCTGGGGCTCGCGAACCTCGGCGCGTCGTACCTCCAAGCGGGCCAGGGCCTGAAGGCAGAGCGCAGCCTCGAGAAGGGCCTCGCCATCCTGCGCGCTTCGGTCGGCGACGAGCACATCGACACGCTCATCGCCGCGAACTCCCTGGCGAGCGCCTACGCGCTGCGGCGCAAGTACGACGAGGCGCTCGCCTTGCGCGAGATCACCCTCGACGCCCAGCGGCGCACCTTGGGGGCGGAGCACCCGCGCACCCTGTCGACGCTCGCCAACCTCGCCGTGCTCTACCGCCAGATGCGTCGCTATCCGGAGGCGGAGACCCTGCAGCGCGAGGCGCTCGAGATCGAGACGCGCGTGCTCGGCCCCGACCATCCGTCGACGCTCACGACCCTCGAGAACCTCGGTGGCCTGCTCTTCACGATGGAGGACTACGAGGGCAGCCTCGAGCTCGTGCAGCAGGTGATCGAAGGACGCCGACGCGTGCTCGGCGACGACCACCCCGACGTGGGCAAGACGACCTACAACCTGGGCATGATCGCGGAGTCCACCGGCGACCCGGAGCTGGCGCGCGAGTGCTTCGAGTCGGCGCTGGCGATCGCTCTGGCGTCGGTCGGCGAGGACCACCCCAACGCGGCCGAGCCGCTGCAGCAGCTCGGCGACCTCGCCGTCGACGACAAGAGCTTCGACGAAGCGATCGAGCTCTACACCCGCGCGATCGCCGCCCGGCGCGCTCTCGGACCGGACACGCCCGACGTCGGCTACATGCTGCACCAGATCGGCTACTGCTACTACATCGACGAGCGCTACGAAGCGTCGCTCGTGCCTCTCGACGAAGCGGTCAGCGTCCGTCGGCAGGTCCTCGGTGACGACGACGGAGCGACTCTCATCTCGCTCTACACCCTGGCGAAGTCGCACCTGCGGCTGGGCCAGTACGAGCAGTCGGAGCCGCTGGCGCTCGAGTTCAACCGACGGCAGGTGGCGACCGACGGCCCGTACGTCGCCCAGGGCCGGAAGCTGCTCCTTCAGCTCTACGAAGCCTGGGAACGACCGGAGCAAGCCGCGGAGTGGCGGTAGTACGGAGCCGGCAGCAACCCACGACCTCTCAGCCAACAGGGTCGAAGAGGTAATGGATTGCTGCGGCTCCGGACTACCGTCACCTTCACTTCCCGACGAGCGCTCGCGCCGCCTCCGCGATCTGCGCTCGCTCCGTTTCGGCTTCGGCGCTGGTTCGCACGAAGCGGCGCCCGAGCGCCACGAGTTCCGGATCGTCACCCAGCTGCTCGTGAGCGCCCTCCAGAGCGAGGACCCGGTACGCCGCCGCGGGCCTGGAACAGGCGATCGAGGTCCCCATCCAGCCTTTCCCGGTCGTGAAGTTGGCGACGAACCCGTGACGGTGCTCCGGTTCGACGAGCGAACCGAGCCAGCCACGCGGCTCCACGCGGCTCTGCACACCGATGTCCAGAACCCTGTGGGTGACGCGGGACGCGCCGCAGGACGCGCAGAGCTCGAACGCGTCGACCCGCCGCGCGGTCGCCGCCCCCACCCGCCCGACGAGCAGCGCGATCGCGACCCCAATGGCGAGGGCGAGCGCTCGGGCGCGTGCAGGCGAGCGCGACTCGGTGGCACAGCTCACGCCTTCTCCCGGGCAACGCTCATGTCACCTTCGTCCCGCCGGGCGCCGGCGCGCCGCGCAGCAGACCCTCGGTGCTCAGGTCCTCGTCGAGCTCCGGCAGCCGCTCCCGAGAATGCTCCCTGCCGGGCCTGGCTACACCACTCATGGCTGCCGC
>CAYGST010000249.1:2418-7198 GCA_964352415.1 uncultured Planctomycetaceae bacterium
GCCGCTCCCGAGAATGCTCCCTGCCGGGCCTGGCTACACCACTCATGGCTGCCGCACCTCAACCTGGCGCGCCGAACCACTAGATCCGGCCTCAGTCAGATCGACAGTGCCTAGCTCTGAGAAGAAAGGTTCGAACACGCGCACCTCGTAGGATTCCCGGTGGAACCCGTCAATACGGTATGGCCCCCTCTGGAAGGCGACGAAGTCGGACGCCACCCCCTCGCTCGTCACCCGACTAATCTCAAATAATGCAAACCCCTCAAAAACACCTCCATCTCGTTTCGATAATTTCAGCTCCAGAGTCTGCACCTCAGAGAGATCGAACTCGATGACGCGAACCTCGGATGACAGGTCGAATGGAACATTTCCCGAGGAACGGCCCAAGTAATGGGTCGAACCGGCAAACCGGAACCAAGCCATGTAGGCCGCGCCATATGGGACGTCTGGCCAAGTACATCCTCCTTCGACGACATCCTGATCGGTCAACGGCAATGTATAGGTCAAGTCGGCTCCCAATTCCCGGAGCCGTATGTGCGCGGCCTCTCCATCGGTAACCCCGGGGCGCCGGCCCAGATAATCAGAAGGCAAGGCCCACCGAATGTGCAACTCGCCCGACTGGCCCCCGAGCCTTTGAACATCTACGTCTATCGTCTGAAGAGAATCCTGCATTCGAGGCAGCGACAAGTGAACCTCAAGAGACTCGCAGCCCAGTGCCTGACCGAGGCACTTGATTGGGCCGATCTCGTCAGCCTCCGCGGAATTGGGCTGCCCGACGAAGAGGGCGAGACTCGTGCTCGTAGGCGTCACGCGAAGCCGCTCGATAGGGACCCCCAACAAGACGGCTTGAAGGGAATCCCATCCGAGGCACTCAAATTGGCCTTGCTGATCCCAAAAGTACTGCAGGCCGCCAATACGCCACTGCAACGGACTCGCGAGCGGCATGGCGGTACTCGCATCGACCAGCCTGATCACCGCCCCGTAGGCTCGGCCGACGGGAATGTCAACAATCTCAGGGCCAGGGCTAATGGGGCCAAAATGCCTTGCCGTTGCGAAACCGGAGCCGCCGACAAAGAGGATGTACCGTCCTGACTCTTGAAGTCCCGTGAACGAGAAAGCCCCATCCTCATCCACGCGGACCATGTGCACCGGCTCCTCTTCGCCTTGTAGCTTGCCGAACACCTGACGCTTGCTGGGCTGCCTACCTACTCGATGGGCCAATACCCATGGCCGATCGCCCAGGCTCAAGCCTTTTGTACCCAACGCCACGCCACGAATTTCAGCACCCTGACGCAGCTCAATCGTCACCCCGGATCCCGGCGCGACATCAATCACCTCTTCTCTTTCTGAGAAGTCCGCGTGGATGAACCGAAACACTTTTTGCGAAACATGCTCAGTAGCCTCAACCCGCAACACTCCCACCTTGGTCGATTGACCGCAGAATGAGTATTCGTCCGTTGACTCGAGCTGCCCTCGCTGCCAGACCCCCACGCCAGACACGACACTCCCAAGACCGTCCAGGAATCTCAACTCAAACCCGGGGCCCAGAACCTCCCTTGGCGGTTGATCCGACTCCGCGGCCATGACGGCAACACGCTCATTCGCCGGCACGGTTGAATGAAGGGGAACCGAGAGGTCGGGTCTACGCCTAGACTCCGAACCGGGCTGGGCACCGACGATGCTGCTCGCCCCCGAATCGTGAGGCGAGCTCCGCGACAACAGGAAACCAGAAGCTGCAACAACAACGACAAGGAAGATGATCTTCAGTCGCATTCGGCCCCTCCCCAAGACAGAGCGCTAGTTGCGACTCTAAGAGCTAGATATGCTGCTGATTCAAGCACTTTGCCTTCCTCTGAAAAAGCGTCCCAGGGGGGCTGTACATGCTGCACGGAGGCTCTGGGCAAGCGACCGCTGCAGCTGATTCCCCTTTGCAGAATCCGTTTTTCCCGGGCACCCATACACCCGGAGCTACCTCATCAATGGTAACGTAGCAACAGAAACGAGGGCGATGCCAGCCAACGTAAATACATTTGAGAGCATGTGTTTCATGTCTAGAAGCTCCGATGTTAGCGCCTGTAGATTCGGTCTACGTCTATGCGATCTCGTTCCAGTCTAGATGACTGGCCCAGATTACCGCAATGAGAATCGCCGAGAGTGCGTTCACCAGTTCTTTCTAACTAGCCCGCATCCCTCACCAGTCCTCTGTTAACGAACCGCCGTTCGTGGGATAACGCGGGTGCTTTGACCTCCCTCGTCATTCTCACGCACGGCGGTTTCGATGACAGAGTGTATTCCTTCCGAGCTTCGCTTCCGAGCCCCTTCTCGCCACGAGCTGATCGCCCGTTTCGATGGCGGGAACATCACATCGGACGGCGGCTCACTGCTGCTGCGAGCCGCTGACGATCGTGTGCGGCTTCTCGAACGCTTCGCTGGCTGCTTCCGCGACCACCGCGCTGCCGAGCGAGTGGAGCACACGATCGAAGAGCTGGCCCGCCAGCGCGTGTACGGGCTGGCCCTGGGCTACGAGGACCTGGTCGATCACGACGATTTGCGCCGGGACCCACTCCTGGCTTCGATGGTCGGCAAGCGGGATCCGGGAGGCGTCAAGCGTCGAGAGCGGGATCAAGGCCACGGTCTCGCTGGCAGCCGAACGCTCAATCGGCTGGAGCTGAGCCGGCCGGAGACGGCGGCCGAAGACCGCTACCGCAGAATCTCCTTGGACGAAGAGGCGGTCGACACGCTGCTGGTCGACGTCTTCATCGAGTCACATCGGCGTGCGCCCAAACGCATCGTGCTCGACCTCGACGCAACCGACGATCCGCTGCATGGCGATCAAGAGGGCCGCTTCTTCCACGGGTATTACGACTGCTACTGCTACATGCCGCTGTACATCTTCTGCGGCGAACACCTCCTGTGCGCGCGACTGCGCCCCTCCAACCAAGACGGCGCGGCGGGTAGCCTCGAAGAGCTGGAGCGAATCGTGAAGCGCATCCGCGGGCGCTGGTCGAAGGTGCAGATCGTGGTCCGCGCCGACTCTGGCTTCTGCCGCGACTGGCTGCTGAGCTGGTGCGAGGACGAGGGCGTGGACTACATCGTGGGCCTCGCCCGAAACTCTCGGCTCGAGGAAGAGATCGCCGACATGCGCCGGCTCGCGGCTGGGCTCTCGGAGCTGACCGGCAAGACGGAGAAGGTCTTCGGTCGCTTCAAGTGGACGACGCGCAACTCCTGGTCGCGAAAGCGGATGGTGATCGCGAAGGCCGAACACTCGTCGCGAGGCGCGAACCCTCGCTTCATCGTGACCTCACTTCCGTGCAAGTCCGACGCAGAGGCCAGGCGCCTGTACGCGAAGGTGTATTGCTTCCGAGGCGACATGGAGAATCGCATCAAGGAGCAGCAGATGTACCTCTTCGCTGACCGCACGAGCGCGCGAACGATCCGGGCCAACCAGGTGCGGCTCTACATGTCCTCGATCGCCTACGTGCTGATGTCCGCGATTCGAAGGACGGCGCTCGTGGGGACGGAATTCGCGCGGGCTCAGTGCGGAACGATTCGCAGCCGACTTCTGAAGGTCGGCGCGCGGATCAGCGTCTCCGTGCGACGAGTCTGGGTGCACATGTCCAGTGCGTTTCCACTTGCTGAGCTCTTCATGCTCGCGATGCGGCGATTGCGAGCCGGCTGAGCGCGCCAGCCCGCACGCAGGTCGCCGATCCGCTCTTCGCGGAGGTGACCGCGTGCCCGCGGAAGGGGAAGTGGCCGCTTGCATCGTCGATTCCCCGCCGAAGCAGCGGTGGAACGACTCGATTCGACTCGTCTCGATGCAGCGAGGACGTCCGGCCGACCGATCGCCGCCGTCAGTCGCGCCGAATCACGTGAACATGGGGGCTCGTGAGGGATGCGGGCTAGGGTCAGTCGGGAGTATCTACCTGCTTGATGGACCCCCGGGAGCCCTTGGAGGGACGCCATGCCCTCTCCGCTAGCCCTTGGGCTTCTCGTCACCCTACTGGCTGGCTCTTCCTCAGGAAGCGCTCCATTGCCGCTCCTGCGTCTTTCGTGGCGGTAGTACGGAGCCGATCGGCGAGCGCTCGCGCCGCCTCCGCGATCACGCCCCGCTCGTACCACGCTCCCGGCTCGGTCCGCGCGAACCGATGCCCGAGCGCCACGGCCCCGGGTGGTCGCCGAGCTCCTCGTGCGCGCTCTCCAGCGCCTGGAGCCAGCGGCGCTCCGCGGGCATCCGGCACGCGATCCGGCATCCGAGCCAACCCTTCGTGGTGGTGAAGTACCTCACGAACTCGTGCCGATGCTCGGCTCCGACCAGCGAGCCGAGCCAGCCGCGCTCCTCGAACCGGCGCCAGACGGGAACGTGCAGCACCTCACGCGTCACGCGCAGCTCACCGCAGGAGCCGCAGAGGTCGTACACCTCGCGCACGCCGGCCGTCGCCGCGGCCGTCACAACGATCAGGACGCCGAGCCCGCGCACGAGCGCGCGGCTTTGAGAACGGGGGTGCGGTACTGCGGGTGAACTCATGCGGGCTTCGAGACGCTCCGCTACCTCCGACGCGCCACGGCCCTGAGCCCCCCGCCCCGCACGCGAACCCGAGCCCTTCCCCATCCGATCCCCTATCCGCGTAACCACTTGCGCCCGCTCCCCCGAATCCCCCGCCCTTCGTCTCTGGACAGATTTTAGTCTTCTGTTAGGGTCGGCCCCGGAGTCGCCCCGCGCCCTCGTTCGTCCGCAGCCCCGTGCCACCACCACATCGTGGGCGGACGGGGGTCGGGGAGCCTC
>CAYGST010000250.1:0-7190 GCA_964352415.1 uncultured Planctomycetaceae bacterium
GCGCGCCGACTCGCTCCCGTGCAGCTCGACGACGGCTTCGGGCGAGCGGGGGTTGAGGTGGAGCTCCACGACCTCGGTCGACGGGGCGCCGTCGATCCGGGCCCAGACCCTGAACTCGCCTTGGAGATCGACGCGGACGTCGAAGCCGCCGCCCTCGTTGCACTCGACCTCCTTCACGAACGGATCGTAGTCGTCGACGAAGAACTCGGGGTCCTCCCACTCCCAGACGCGCACGGTGGCGCTTCGAGCGGGCTTGCCGTCGCTGCCCAGCACGCGGCCGCGGACGTGATAGCCGTCGAACTCGACGTGCTCCTGCGACGGAACGGCGGTGCGCTGCGTTTCGATGGCCGTCGCCAGGACCGTGGCGGAGCGGAGCGTGCTGTCGGCTCGCGGGGGCTCGGTGGCTTCGCCGGCCGTCGTCGTCAGCGGGGCCACGGCCGCGCTCTCCTGCGTTGCGACGCGGACGACCACCCAGGACAGAGCCAGCGTCACACCGACGATCACCAACCATCCGCTCGTTCGCATCTCTTGCCCTCCTTGGAAGCGCGGGGGCGACCGAGGCGTCCGCGCGGAGGGTCAGTCTACGGCCGGCCTGTCGCACACTCTCTGGGGATTGAGGCATACTGGACACATTGCGCGAGGACCGGGACATCGCCGGGGAGCGCCACTCTCGAGCCTGTCATGACACCGACCCGCCTGTTTCCCCGCCAGCTCCTCGGAGCCCTCGCTCTCGTCGTCGCGTTCGTGATCGGAGCGCCGCGCGCACGCGCCCAGGACCTGATGGTCTACGACTTCGAGCTGAGCGGAACGCCAGCGCAGAACGCGGACCACGTGCGCGGCCTCGGGTTCAAGGGCATCGTCACGCGCTGCAACAACCCGGCCGACCTTCCGAAGCTGGCGGCTTACGTGAACCACGCCGCGACGCTGCAGGACTTCCAGGTGCTCGCGTACGTCAACTACGACTTCGACAACCCGAACAGTGCGCAGGTCTGGCCGCAGGCGCTGCCGCTGCTCGCGAGCGCGGGCGCACCGCTGTGGGTGATCGTGAAGAACGCGCCGACGCCGCAGGACGTGAATCAGCTGCTCCGGCGCATGGCGAAGCGGTCTCGCCTCGCCGGCGTGCGCACCGTGCTCTACCCGCACTGGGACACGGACATCGAGAACGCAGCCGAAGCGGCAGCGGTCATCGCGCAGGTCGGTCATCCGAACCTGAGCAACTCCCTGCACACCTGCCACGAGATCCGCAGCGGAAACGGCGGAACCATCTCGAGCGTGGTCAACGCGCACGCGGCAGGGTCGCGCCTCGTGACGATCGCCGGCGCGGACGTGGACGCCTACGCGGGCCCGCCCACCGGCAACCCCGTTCCCTGGAGTGATGCGATCAAGCCGCTCGACCAGGGCACCTACGACCTCATTCCGTACCTGCAGGCGCTCGAAGACTCGGGCTACGACGGCCCGGTCATCCTGCAGACCTTCGGGATCACGAACGACCCGGGGCATCTGTCGCGCTCGATCGAGAGGTACGCGAGGCTGCGCGCGATGCTGATCTGATCGGAAGCGCGTCGCTGCTCGCTTTCGCGTGGCGTGCCGCTGAAGCGCCGCGTAGTCTCCGCTGCGTCGGTAGGGCGGTCGTTCGCCACGCCGAGCCCTTTCACCACCGAATCTCTGCCCAACGAGACCGCCCATGTCGACCTACGTCGTCAGCTGCGACATCGCCGCGCCCCGCGATCGCGTCTTCGAGGTCTTCACCGAGCTCGACAAGGCCGAGGAGCGCATCCCCGGCATCACGAAGCTCGAGCTCTTGAGCGAGGGTCCTTTCGGCAACGGGACGCGCTGGCGCGAGACGCGCGTGATGATGAAGAAGGAGGCGGTCGAGGAGATGTGGGTCACCGGCTTCCGGCCGCCCGAGAGCTACACCGTCGAGGCCAACTCGCACGGGATGCTCTACGAGACGCTCTTCGAGTTCGAGCCGAGCGGCGAGGGCACCCAGGTGACCTGGACCTTCCACGGCACGCCGCAGACCTTCGGCGCGAAGGTGATGAGCGTGGTCTTCGGCTTCCTGTTCAGCGGCGTGATGAAGAAGTGCATGCTCGACGACATGGTGGCGCTGAAGGCGGTCTGCGAGGCGTAGGCGCCAGCGGCATCGGTCCCAAACGTGTGACGCGGGCGAGAACGAGTCTCATCCCGTGCGGACCGCTGTCGCCCGGCTTCGAGAGCCAGGCGGGGGAACGGAGCTCGTCGGCCTTGCTCGACTCGGTCCGCTGTGCCCTGGACCCGTCGCAGCTGCTATCCTGCGCGGCCCGCCGCGAGAAGCGGGGTCGAGGCGCGGCTCCCGTCCACCGCCTCGTAGCACGTGCTGTGTCGCCCTCGATGTCAGGGCAGGAGACTCTCGATGAAGGACCACGCCGCTCTCACGTTCGCCGCCCTCTTCCTGGTGGCGGGCTCCGCGTCCGCGCAGATCACTCCGACGGAGGAGTCCCTCTCCGACGTGTACTCCGGCAAGGCCTACTCGCCCTACGCCAAGCGGTCCTTCCCCAGCCGTCCGCTCTGGGGTGACTCGCACTTGCACACCGGCCTGTCGATGGACGCCGGCCTGTTCGGTTGCCGGCTCGGAGTCGCGGACGCCTACCAGTTCGCGCGCGGCGACGAGATCCTTGCCTCCTCGGGTCAGCCCGTGAAGCTGTCGCGCCCGCTCGACTGGCTCGTGGTCGCGGACCACTCCGACGGCATGGGCATGGTGCAGGACATCGCGATTGGTGCCCCCGAGGTGATGGCGAGCGAGCAGGGCCGGCGGTGGGTCAAGGGCATGCAGGCCGGCGGCGAGGAGAGCGTGAAGGCGGCCCTCGACCTGATCACGACCTTCTCCCAGGCCAAGATGGATCCGGTGATGTTCGCGAACTACTCGCCCGGCTCGAGCAAGTACGAGTCGATCTGGGAAGGCGTCGTCGACACGGCCGAGGAGTACAACGACCCCGGCCGCTTCACCGCGCTGATCGGCTTCGAGTGGACCTCCCTCGTGAAGGGCGCGAACATGCACCGCAACGTGCTCTTCCGCGACGACGGGGATCGCGCTCGCATGGTGGTGCCGTACACCACGCAGGCGCCCGTCGGCAGCCCGGACCCGCTCGATCTGTACAAGTGGATGGCGGCCTACGAGGCGAAGACGGGCGGCTCGGTCCTCGCGATCGCGCACAACGGCAACCTCTCAAACGGGATCATGTTCCCCGTCGACGCGCAGTTCTCCGGTCGCCCGCTCGACAAGAGCTACGTGGAGCAGCGCGCCAAGTGGGAGCGGCTCTACGAGGTCACTCAGATCAAGGGGGATGGCGAGGCGCACCCCTTCCTGTCGCCAGACGACAGCTTCGCCGACTACGAGACCTGGGACGTCGGGAACCTCGACCTGTCCGAGGCCAAGACCGACGACATGCTTGCAGGCGAGTACGCGCGCGAGGCGCTCAAGAACGGCCTGGCCCTCGAGGCGAAGCTCGGAACGAACCCGTACAAGTTCGGCATGGTCGGCTCGACCGATAGCCACACGGGCCTGTCGACCTCCGAGGAGGAGAACTTCTTCGGCAAACACACGGGCTACGAGCCGAAGCCGGAGCGGATGGATCACCCGTTCATGGAGAACGAGAACGGCGTCCTGTACTCCTGGCAGCAGGTGGCCTCCGGCCTGGCCGCGGTCTGGGCCCTCGAGAACACGCGCGAGTCGATCTGGGACGCGATGCAGCGCAAGGAGGTCTACGCGACGACGGGGTCGCGGCTGGCCGTGCGCTTCTTCGGTGGCTGGGACTACACGGAGGCGGATCTCAACAGTCGCCAGCCCGCGTTCCTCGGCTACGAGAAGGGCGTCCCGATGGGCGGTGACCTGCGCGCGCGCACCGGCGACGGCGCGCCGACCTTCATGATCTACACGCTGCGCGACCCCATCGGCGCCAACCTCGACCGCATTCAGATCGTGAAGGGCTGGGTCGACGCGAGCGGCGCGACCCACGAGCGCGTCTACGACGTCGCGGTCTCCGGAGAGCGCCAGATCCAGGACGGAACCTGCGCCACGCCGGTGGGCAACACGGTCGACGTCGCGGCGGCCAACTGGACCAACACGATCGGCGCCTCCGAGCTCGCCACGGTCTGGACCGACCCGGAGTTCGATCCGAACCAGCGCGCGTTCTACTACGGGCGCGTGCTCGAGATCCCGACGCCGCGCTGGATCTGCTACGACTCGCTGCGCTTCGGCGTCGAGATCCCCGAGGGCGCGGTGACGAGCCACCAGGAACGCGCCTACACGTCGCCCATCTGGTACACGCCGGCCGACAAGTAGTGAAGCGCTGGCTGAAGGAGCCGCTGCTCCACTTCGTGCTGCTCGGCGCGGCGATCTTCGCGCTCGATGCGGCCCTGAGCGGCGACGCGGCCCGCGCGGGGGACGACCGAATCGTCGTCTCGGCCGGGCGCGTGGAGAACCTGACGGCGCTGTTCACGAAGACGTGGCAGCGAGCGCCGAGCGCGCAGGAGCTGCGCGCCCTGGTGGACGACTACATCCTCGAGGAGGCGCTCTACCGCGAGGGCAAGGCCCTCGGCGTCGATCAGGACGACACCATCATTCGCAGGCGCGTCCGGCAGAAGATGGAGTTCGCCGTGGACGACCTCATCGACCTGGTGGAGCCCACTCGGGAGCAGCTGGCCGAGTGGCTCGCGGCACATCCCGAGGGCTATGCCTCGCCCGCGCGCTATCGCTTCCGCCAGATCTACCTGAACCCGGAGCGTCACGGGGATCGTCTCGAGAGCGACGCGCAAGAGGTCCTTGCAGCGCTGCGCGGGCTCGACGAGGCGGCGGATCCGCGCGGGCTCGGAGACCCTTCGCTGTTCGAGCACGCCTTCCCGGACGAGAGCGTCGAGGCGATCGCTTCGACCTTCGGTGACGCGTTCGTCGAGGGGCTAGCGGACGTTCCGACGGGAGAGTGGAGCGGCCCGCTGCGCTCCGCCTTCGGAGTTCACTTCGTGCACGTCGAGAGGCGCACGCACGGCGAGGCGCCGTCGCTGGACGAGGTGGAGGCCGCCGTCGCGCGCGACTGGGCTTTCGCCCAGCGAGAGGCGGAGTCGGGCCGCTATCGCCGCGAGCTCCTCGCGCGCTACGACGTGCAGATCGAGTGGCCCGTCGGGCCGGACGGCGAGCAGGCTCCGTGAAGCGGCTGCTGGCCCTCTGCCTGCTGGCTGTCGTCTGCTTGTGCGGGACGAGCTTCGCCCACGAGGTGCGTCCGAGCTACCTGGAGCTGCGGCAGACCAGCGCTGAGGACTACGACGTGCTCTGGAAGGTGCCCGCTGCCGGAGACGACCTGCGTCTCGGTCTCCACCTGCGCTTTCCGAACGCCACTGAGGAGACCAGCGAGCACCGCGGCCTGTTCCTCGGCGGCGCGTTCGTCGAGCGCTGGAGCGTGCGCCACCCCGGCGGACTGACGGGCCAGACGATCCACATCGATGGCCTGGGCGCCACGATGACCGACGTGCTCGTGCGCGTGGAGCGGCTCGACGGCACGACCCTCGTGAGCCGCATCGAGCCGTCCACTCCGAGCCTCCTGATCGAGGCCACGCCGCGTCTCGCTGCGCTCGCCGGCACCTACTTCATTCTCGGCGTCGAGCACATCCTCGGCGGCATCGACCACCTGCTCTTCGTGCTCGCGCTGCTGCTTCTGGTGGAGGGGCGCAAGCGCTTGATCGGAACGATCACCGCGTTCACCTTGGCGCACAGCCTCACGCTGGCCGCGGCGACCCTCGGCTGGCTGCGCGTTCCCATCGCGCCGGTGGAGGCGGTGATCGCGTTGAGCATCGTCTTCGTCGCCGCGGAGATCGTGCACGGCCTGCGCGGTCATCCGGGCCTCACCGCGCGCGCCCCGTGGGCCGTGGCGCTGATCTTCGGGCTCCTCCACGGGCTCGGCTTCGCGAGCGCCCTGCACGAGGTCGGCCTGCCCGACCACGCGATCCCGGTGGCGCTGTTCCTGTTCAACGTGGGCGTCGAGGCGGGGCAGCTGCTGTTCGTCGCCGCTGTCCTGCTGCTCCTCGCCCTCGCACGCCGCCTCGTGAGCGCACCTCCGCCGTGGATCGAGTGGGTGCCGGCCTACGGCATCGGCGCCATCGCGATGTACTGGACGATCGAACGCGTGAGCACGCTGGGCTGATCGGCCGCCGCGGTGACGCTGTTGCGGACCGCGCGCCGCAGCGCTACAAGCCACCGCCATGCAGCCTGAACGCAAGGGGATCACCGGCCTCGTCTTCCTGACGGTCTTCATCGACGTCATGGGGTTCTCGATCCTCTTTCCGCTCTTGCCGGAGATGCTCGAGCACTACCTGGCGCGCGAGGGGAGCGAGAGCCTGATCGGTCGGCTCGTCAGCGCGTTCACGGAGCTCGTCCCCGACTCGCGCAGCCCGTGGTCCGTCGCGGTCCTGTTCGGGAGCGTGCTCGGCTCGTTGTACTCCCTGCTGCAGTTCGCGTTCGCGCCCGTGTGGGGAGCGCTGTCCGATCGCGTTGGCAGGCGGCCCACGCTACTCGTCACGCTCGGCGGGACCGCGCTCTCGTACCTCATGTGGGTCTTCGCCGGCTCGTTCTGGCTCCTGCTCCTCGCGCGCTTCGTGGGCGGCGCGATGGCCGGCAACATCTCGACCGCGTCGGCGGTCGTCGCCGACACGAGCAGCGGCGCCGAGCGCGCGAAGGGCATGGGGATGCTCGGCGCAGGCATCGGGCTCGGCTTCGTGCTCGGGCCTGCGATCGGCGGCCTCAGCGCCGGCTGGAGCCTCCTCGCCCTGTGGCCGGCCGGCGAGGCGCTCGGGCTCAACCCGTTCAGCGGCCCCGCGCTCGTCGCGCTGCTGCTCGCGCTCTTCAACGTCTCCTGGGCGGCGCTGCGCTTCCCCGAGACCCTGGCGCCGAGCGAGCGGGGCAAGGGCGCGAACGAGCGCAGCCTGAACCCGTTCCGGGCGCTGCGCCGCATCGACCGCCCCGGCGTGCGCGCGACGAACGTCGCCTACTTCCTCTACTTCGCCGCCTTCAGCGCGATCGAGTTCACGCTCACCTTCCTGGCCGTGGAGCGGCTCGGCTTCAGCGTCGGCGACAACGCGCTGATGTTCGTCTTCGTCGGGCTGACGCTGGCCGCCGTGCAGGGAGGCGCGGTGCGCAAGCTCGTCCCGCGCTTCGGGGAGCG
>CAYGST010000251.1:0-7171 GCA_964352415.1 uncultured Planctomycetaceae bacterium
CTGGAAGCCTGCGTAACCCTCTGCCCGATCGAGCCTTGCTTCACGCTCCTTCGACAGCACGCCCTCGACACCCGGCTCGATGGGCAGCGCAGCGTTCGCGGCGTGGCGCGCGAAGACTCGCAGCGAGCCGCCGTGGGTCGGAAGCTCCTCGACGTCGTGAACGACGAGCTCGTGCGCGGCGAGGATCTGCTGCACTGCGAGCAGCGACAGGTAGCTGAAGTGCTCGTGGTAGATCGTGTCGAACTGGTTCTCGCGGATCAGGTTGAGCAGGTGCGGGAACTCGAACGTCAGCGTGCCGCCGGGCGCGAGCGCGTGGGCGAACCCGGCGACGAAGTCGTTGATGTCCGGCACGTGGGCCAGGACGTTGTTCCCGAGCATCAGATCGAAGCGGCCTCGCTCCCCCACGACGGCCGCCGCGGTCTCCGCGCCCCAGAATCGCTCCAGAGTCTCCACGCCCTTCTCGCGCGCAGCCGCTGCCGTCCCGGCCGTCGGCTCGACGCCCACGCACGGCACTCCGCGCTGGACGAAGTACTGCAGCAGGTAGCCATCGTTCGAGGCCACCTCGAGCACCTGCGAGGCGGGCCCGAGCCCGAGGCGCTCGATCATGCCCGTGACGTACAGCTCTGCGTGCGCGAGCCAGCTCGTCGAGTACGACGAGAAGTAGGCGTAGTCGGCGTCGAAGATGTCGTCCGACTTCTTGTACTCGCCGATCTGGACGAGCCAGCAGGTTTCGCAGACGTGAACGGCCAGCGGAAAGTAGGCCTCCGGCTCGTCGAGCTGCGCTTCGTTCAGGTAGCTGTTCGAAGCCGGCGCGTTGACGAGGTCGACGAACGGGAGCGTGACGTGAGCGTTGCAGAAGCGGCAGTTCATGCGTCCAGCCCTTCGAAGTGGTCGTCGAAGCGCGGCAACGCAGCGTCGCGCAGTGAAATTTCGGCGAGGGGCAGGGGCCACGCGATCCCGAGATCCGGACTGTCCCAGCGCAGACCCCCCTGATGTTCGGGCGCGAAGAATTCGGTGTGCAGGTAGAGCATCTGGCAATCCGGGGCGAGCGTTTGAAAGCCGTGCGCGAAGCCCCGGGGCACGTAGACCATGTTCGCGCGCTCGGCATCGAGCTCCACCGCGTGCCATTGGCCGAACGTCGCCGAGTCGCGCCGCAGGTCGACGAGAACGTCGTGGACCCGCCCTTGAATGCAGCGGATCACCTTGTCTTCGGCGTGGGGCGCCAGCTGGAAGTGAAGGCCACGCACCGACCCTCGCGCCTGGGTGAACGATGAGTTGACCTGCTGGATCGGTCGACCGCCGTTCAGCTCGCTCAGCTCTTCCTGACAGAACCAGCGCGCGAACCACCCGCGAGCGTCGCCGCGCAGCGTCGTTCGAATCTCTGCGGCGCCTGCAAGAGGCAGCGGCGTGACGGTCAAGCTGTCGCCCACGACACCCCGCTCTCGACCGCGTCCTCGCAGTACGCCGTGATCTGCTCCGCGGTCACGAGGCGCTTCGACTCGTAGAACGCGCGGTACCACTCGACGGTGCGCTCCAGCGTCGTGTCGACATCCCAGACAGGTCGCCAACCGAGGCGTCGGCGCGCTTTCGTGCTGTCGAGCATCAGCAGCCCGGCCTCGTGCGGCGCCCCCTCGACCTTCGCCAGCTCGCAGCGGATCGCGGACCAGGAAGGAGCCATGCGCTCACAGAGCTCTCCCGTGGTGAGGTTGCCCGAGAGGTCCGGGCCGAAGTTCCATGCCTCAGCCAGCTCCCTGCGCCCACCGAGCAGCCCAGCACCTAGAGCCAGGTAGCCCGCCAAGGGCTCGAGCACGTGCTGCCACGGGCGCGAACTCTGCGGATTGCGGATGCCGACAACGTCGCCAGCGGCTGCGGCGCGCATGACGTCCGGCACGAGCCTGTGCGGACTCCAGTCTCCACCCCCGATCACGTTTCCGGCGCGCGCGGAGGCCACGAGGGCGCTCCCGCTCTCGTGAAAGAACGAACGGCGCAGGCTCGACGTCACGAGCTCCGCGCAGGCCTTGGAGGCGCTGTAGGGATCGTGCCCGCCCAGAGGCTCGTCCTCCCGGTAGCCCCAGTCCCACTCGCGATTCTCGTAGCACTTGTCCGTGGTGACGACCACCACGGCGCGCACGCTGCTCACCCGGCGGCAGGCGTCGAGGACATTGGCGGTGCCCATCACGTTCGTGGCCAAGGTCGCGAGCGGATCCGCGTAGGAGTCGAGGACGATCGGCTGCGCGGCGAGATGGAAGACGACTTCTGGACGAGCCTCATTCAAGGCAGAAGCGAGCGCCTCGCCGTCCCGGACATCGGCCAGGACCGAGCGCATGTCCAGCCCGAGCCGCTCGAAGTGACTCGGATGGGTCGACGGAGCCAGCGCGTAGCCATGGACCGAGGCGCCGAGGCGCTCCAGCCATAGAGCGAGCCATGAACCCTTGAAGCCCGTGTGCCCGGTAACGAGCACACGACGGCCCTTGTACGCTTCTCCGAAGATCTCGATCTCCTCCTGTGTCCACGGCCGAGCCCGAAGCTCAATGGCCTGAGCGACCATCTTGCGGTCCCCCAGTTCGAGCGGCAATCGCAAAGGGAGAGGCGCTGCCTTCACCGGCTCGATTCGCTCGGCGCGCCCCTTCCGCCGGAGGCCAGGCGGCTGGATGATGAACGCCGCGGGCGACGAGCGCCCTCGATCCCCCATGAAGATCGCCATTACCGGAGTCACGGGCTTCCTCGGGCGCCATGTCACGCGGGCCTTCGCAGGGCACGACGTCGAGCTCGTCCTCGCCGCGCGCAGGGTCGAAGGACTCGAGCCTCCGCTCGGAGGCTCGGTGGTCCAGCTGGACGTCCACGCGCCACCAGAGGGCGCGTTCGAGCGACTCGGCCGCCCCGACGCGCTGCTTCATCTCGCATGGGGAGGGCTGCCGAACTACCGCTCCGAGCACCACGTCGATGTGGAGCTGCCAGCTCAGTTCCGGCTGCTGGCGACGCTGATTCGAGAAGGGCTCCGCTCGCTCGTCGTGACCGGGACCTGCTTCGAGTACGGCATGCAGTCCGGCGAGCTTCGAGAGGACCTCGAGACCCGGCCGGACAATCCCTATGGAGTCGCCAAGGACGCGCTGCGCCAGCAGCTGCAGCGGCTGAGGTCGGAGCTCCCATTCCAGCTCACCTGGGCTCGACTGTTCTACATGTATGGCGAGGGGCAGTCCCCCCGCTCGCTCTACTCGCTCCTGCAGCAGGCGCTCCAGGACAATGCGGTGAGCTTCCCGATGTCCGGCGGCGAACAGCTACGGGACTTCCTGCCGGTCGAGACGGTCGCAGACCACCTGGCCGCGATGGCCCTCTCCGGCGCGGATCTCGGCGTCGTCAACGTCTGCTCGGGACGGCCGACCACCGTTCGAGCGCTCGTCGAGAGCTGGCTTGAGGAGGCTGGCAGCGACCTCGAGCTCGAGCTCGGGCGCTATCCGTACCCCGACTACGAGCCGATGGCGTTCTGGGGCTCCGCAGGTCGCCTGGTCGCCTTCAGAGCGGGCGACCCCTGCTCCTGGTGAGAACCCGGGCTTGCGGCCTCGCTGCTTTGCGCTGGAGCCCTATACTGCTGCGCCAAAATCGCGAGCCCGCCTATGACCACCTGGACCACCACCGACAGCGCCTCCCTCTACAACATCGAGATGTGGGGGCTCGGATACTTCGGCATCAATGCCGAAGGAAACGTGACGGTGCGCCCTGGAAGTGATGGCGAGCCGATCGACCTGCGGCAGCTGATCGGACAGCTCAAACTGCGAGGGGTCGAGGCCCCGATCCTGCTGCGCTTCGACGGCCTCCTGCGCGCGCGTGTGCGCGCGATGTTCGAGGCCTTCGACAACGCTCGACGGGAGTACGAGTACGAGGGCGGCTACCGCGCGGTCTACCCGATCAAGGTCAACCAGGAGCGCGAGGTCGTCGAGGCGCTGCTCGAGGAGGGTCGCCCGCGCGGCATGGGGCTCGAGATCGGCAGCAAGCCCGAGCTCGTCGCGGTGATGACGCTACGCGGCGGCGCGGACGACAGCCTCGTCATCTGCAACGGCTACAAGGACGAGGAGTACATCGAACTGGCGCTGCTGGCGCGGAAGCTCGGCATCTCACCGGTCATCGTGATCGAGAAGTTCACCGAGCTCGATGCCGTGCTGCGCAAGTCGGCGGAGCTCGACATCGAGCCGATCATCGGCGTGCGGACGAAGCTCGCCAACCGCGGCTCCGGTCGCTGGTCCGACTCGGGCGGGCCGCGCTCGAAGTTCGGCCTGACGACGACCGAGATCGTCAACCTGGTGGATCGCCTCCGCGCGAACGGGAAGCTGCACTGCCTGCGGCTCCTGCACTTCCATCTCGGCAGTCAAATCACGAACATCCAGGCCCTGAAGACAGGCCTGCGAGAAGCGACCCGGACGCTGACCGGCCTGTCGGAGCTCGGCGCCGAGATCGAGTGGTTCGACGTCGGCGGCGGCCTCGGCATCGACTACGACGGCTCGAGCACGAACTGCGAGTCCTCGATGAACTACTCGCTGCAGGAGTACGCGAACGACGTCGTCTATCAAGTCGGGGAGGCCTGCCGCGAAGCCGAGATCTCCGCCCCGACGATCTTGACCGAGTCCGGCCGATCGCTCTCGGCACACCACGCCGTGCTGGTGACCGAGGCCCTGGGCGTCTCGGGTCCCGAGCGCGAGATCGCGCCCCCCGCACCCTCTGACGACGAGCACGAGCTGATCCAGGAAGCCGCTGAGATCGTCGCCGAGATCACCGAGAAGAACTACCAAGAGGCCTACCACGACCTGCGCGAGAAGAGCACGCAGGCCGGCATGCTGTTCGACACGGGCCAGCTCGACATGCGCGAGCGTGGCCGCTTCGAGACCTTCTACTGGCACGGACTCGGGAAGATCCGCGAGGTGACCTCGGGGCTCGACTACGTCCCCGACGAGCTCGCGGTCCTCGAGCGCGACCTCGCGGACACCTACTTCCTGAACTTCTCGCTCTTCCAGTCGATGCCCGACTCCTGGGCGATCAAGCAGATGTTCCCGGTGCTCCCCCTGCACCGCCTGGATGAGAGGCCGACGCGCCGCGCGGTGCTGGCGGACATCACCTGCGACTCCGACGGGAAGATCGAGCGCTTCATCAGTCTGCGCTCCACGAAGAAGACCCTCGAGCTGCACGCCGTGCGTCCGGGGGAGCCCTACTACGTCGGCATGTTCCTCGTCGGGGCCTACCAGGAGATCCTCGGCGACATGCACAACCTGTTCGGCGACACGAACATCGTGCACGTCGACGTCGACCAGAACGGCAAGCCCCGCTTGCACCACATCGTGCGCGGCGAGCGCGTGCAGGACGTCCTCGCCTACGTCGAGTACTTCGAGAAGGACCTCCTGCGCGACATGCGCCGTCACATCGAGGACTCCCTCGAACGCGGCCTCCTCACCTTCGAGGAGTCCGCCCTGCTCTGGCGCCGCTTCGAGGCGGCGCTCCAGGGCTACACCTACCTCACGCGGGACACGTCCGCAGCCGCGAGTGCGGTCCTGCAAGCTCCCCCGCGCGCCACAGAGACCCCCGTTCAGTAATTCGACACCGATGAACATCTCCGCAGGCCAGATCGTCTCCCTCGACTACACCCTCAGCATCAAGGACGGCGAGCTCGTCGAGTCCAGCGAGGAAGAAGGTCCGCTCGAGTACCTCCACGGCAACGGCGAGATCCCCGAGGGGCTCGAGCAGGCCCTCGAGGGCAAGGCGGTGGGCGACAAGATCGAGCTCACCCTCGAGCCGCAGGACGCGTTCGGCGAGTACGACCTCGAAGCGCTGACCACGGTCCCCCGCTCCGAGTTCCCCGATGACGCCGAGATCGAGACGGATCAGTGGATCCAGGTCGGCGTCCAGATGGAGGACGAGGAAGACGACGGTGAGTTCGAGATCGAGATGCGCATCGTCGAGATCAACTCCGAGGCCGTCGTCCTCGACGCCAACCACCCGCTCGCCGGCAAGACGATCGAGTACAAAGTCGAAGTGCGCGAGTTCCACTCCGCGACCGAGGAGGAGATCGCGGACCGCCACGTCCACGACGAGGACTGCGCGCACTAGCGGCCGCCCCCCGGCGCATCCGGACGGAACCTGATTGAAAAACGCCGGCTGCGGATGTCGCTCGAGTTCCTGCGAGGTCGCCAGCCCGTCTCCATACCCGAAGGACACCCGCCGATCCTCCAGGTCGTCATCGACACGGAGGAGGAGTTCGACTGGGGCCAGCCGTTCGACCGGGAGAACACCTCCGTCGAGGCCATGCGCCACGTGGGGCGCGGGCAGGAGCTCTTCGAGGAGTTCGGGATCCGGCCGACCTACGTCGTGGACTACCCGGTCGCCACCCAGGAGACCGGCAACCGGCTGCTGCGCCAGTACGCCCGCGCGGGGCGCGCGACGATCGGCGCCCACCTGCATCCCTGGGTGACGCCGCCGTACGAAGAGCAGGTGAACGCGCGGAACTCCTACCCGGGGAACCTCCCGCCCGCGCTGGAGGAGGCCAAGCTCGCTCGCCTGACCGACGCGATCGAGGAGCACTTCGGCGCCCGTCCGGTCTGCTACAAGGCGGGCCGCTACGGCTTCGGGCCGAACACGACCGCGCTGCTGGAGCGCCTGGGCTATCGCATCGACCTCTCGCCGTGCGCGCGCTTCGACCTCTCGGGCGACGGCGGCCCGGACTGGTCCGAGACCCCGGCCGGCCCCTACCTCTTCGGCGAGGACGGCGCGCTGCTCGGCCTGCCGACCACGGGCGCCTTCGTCGGCTGGGCCAGCGGCCTGGCCCCGGGCCTCTATCGGGCGGCCCAGGGACCCCTGCGCGGCTTGCGAGCCCCAGGAATCCTCTCGCGCCTCGGCGCCCTCGATCGACTGATGCTGAGCCCGGAGGGCTACACCCTCGCCCACATGAAGCGCCTGACCCGGGCCGCCCTCTCCCGCGGGCCGCAGGTCCTGACCTTCTCGCTCCACAGCCCGTCCCTGGCACCCGGTCATACGCCGTACGTGCGATCCGAGGCCGACCTGCAGGATTTCCTCTCGGTCTGCCGACAGTACTTCGACTACTTCCTCGGCCAGCTCGGCGGGGCCACCATGGGTCCCCTGGAGCTGCGCGAGCTGCTGACCCACCCCTCCGCCGCCAACTACCCCCACC
>CAYGST010000252.1:0-7168 GCA_964352415.1 uncultured Planctomycetaceae bacterium
AGGTTGCCGCGTCGATCCAGAAGATCCCCCGGATGTCCACGACGAGCATCAGGAGGCCACCGAGGCTCGTCCCGAGGGCGAGCATGACGCTCCAGGTCGCGGACGACAGCGCGTTGGCGAGGTGCAGGTCGTCGCGCGCGACGGTGCTCGGCATGGCGCCGGCCCGCGCGGTGTTGAAGAAGATCGCCAGCGTCGACTGGCCGAGCAGCAGGGCGTACAGCAGCCCGAGGTCGCCGGGCTCTTCGACCAGCAGCATCCCCAGCACGATCAGCGCTCGCAGCAGATCGCTGATGACCATCACGGCGCGGCGGGGGAGCCTGTCCGCTGCGGGGCCGGCGAGTGGCCCGAACAGCCCGCCCGGCACGAGCCGCATCGCGAGCTCGAATCCGTAGAGCGCCCCGACGGCCGTCGCGGGGCCAGCGCCACCGAGCTGACCGATCAACGTGAGCACCGCGATGCGGTTCAGCCAGTCGCCCGCCTGGCTGATGACCTGCGCGTACCACAGCTTGCGGAACCCGGGGTTGTTGCGCAGGACGCGGAGCACGGCGGGATTGTAGACTGCCGCGACGCTCGGAGCGTTCCCCATGCTGCAAGTCCAGATCGAAGCGCACGACCTGCTCGAGCTCGGCCTCGTGCAGGCCCGCCTGCCTCGCCCGCTCGCTGAGTTGCCCTCACCCGCGTGGCTCGTCGACTTCTTGCGCGCGGACGCCGAAGCGCCGCTCGTGCGCGACGAGGACGCGCGCGCCGAGGCCCGCAACCTCCTGCGCAAGGGCGGCTACAAGCCGACCGGGCGCGGCAAGCCCGCGTCCGAGTACCTCGTGCGCGCGGCGGAGGAGGGGACCCTGTCGTCGATCAACCTCGCCGTCGACGCGAACAACGCGGTGAGCTTGCACTCTGGCCTGCCGATCAGCGTTGTCGACGCGGGCCTGGTGCGCGAGCCGCTGCGCGCTGGCCTGGCGGGAGAGGGCGCGAGCTACGTCTTCAACGCTTCGGGTCAGGAGATCCGGCTCGACGGGCTGCTGTGCCTGTTCGACACGGAGGGCCCGTGCGCGAACGCCGTGAAGGACTCGCAAAGGACGAAGACGAGCGACGCAACGACCGAACTCCTCGTAGTCGTCTGGGGAACGAACGCGCTGCCCGGGAGGACCCGAGCAGCGGTCGATTGGTACGCCGAGCTGATCACGCGCGCCAGTGCGCAGGACGTCGAGACCGACGTCCTCTCCTGAGCGGGGCGCGCATTGCCGCTACTGGCCGGTCAGGATCGTGCCGGCTTGCCCGTGCGGGTTGCTGTCGGCGTCGAGCCAGGCGTCGAGAATGATGCCGGTGTCCGGATCGGTCAGGCGCCGGACCAGGTCCGAGCCTAGCGGACCGGCGAGGTTCAGGTTGACGGCGCCGCTGCGCAGGCTCGTCGGCCCGTTCAGCAGCGCGTGGTTGCTCGCGCTGTTCGCGACGCCGTTCGGCTCCACCAGGCGGTCGAGCACGTAGCGGACGCGTGCCGGGTTGAAGTTGTCCGCCGGAGCGTCTCCGTCGCAGCCGTAGCGGTTGGCGTTGTCATCGAGCGCGTTGACCGCGCAGCCATCCTCGTCGAACAGGTAGAGCCCGGAGCCGAGCCCCGCGACCATGTGGACCCAGATCGGCGAGTCCATCTGGTTGCCCGTGTTGCGGCCGATGTGGTTCTGCAACAGCGGGAAGTCCAGCGCGCCCCAGTCGCCGTTCTCCATGGCCGTGCGGAAGGCGCGATACTCCGTCTCGTAAGCCGCCATGCCGTCGGTCGTCATGTGGCAGGCCACGCAGTAGCGGGGGCCCTCGTTCTTGTCCACCGTGTCGATCCGGCCGCGGATGGAGTGCGCCATCATCGCGTTGTGTCCGAGCGCCTGGTAGCGCGTCGCCGGGTTGTCGCCGTTCGCGTTGCGGTCGGAGAACGTGTAGATCTTCGAGAACTGGTCGTTCTTGTCGCGGTAGCGATAGAACATCTTCGTGTTCGAGCTGACCTGCGTGATCTTCCCGCGCGGGCCAATGCCGAGCTGGAACGGCACGGGCGACTGGTACACGAACTGCGCTTCCTCTTCCTCGTAGACGATGCGCTCGCCCGTGATGTTGCTGAAGAGGTTGTTGTTGTTCTGGTTGTAGTCGCCCTCGAGGTGGCAACCCATGCACGTGTTCGTCCACGAGCCGTGGCACGACACGCAGTTCATGTTGTCCGTGTGCGCGAAGTTGGGCGTAACGCCGCCGCTCTGCTGCGGACCGAGGCCGGTGTTGTTGTTGCCGTCCGCGCGCCCCATCGAATACGAGGCCTTCGCGTTGTAGACGGGCTGGTTCGTGAGCGGGTTCACAGCGCCCGCGTTGACGATCGTGTCGAGCGTCTGCGAGACGAAGTGGACCTCGCCGGTCAGGCGGCTGCGCATCCAGTAGTTGCCGTCGTCGCCGATGTAGACGTGGTCGAGGACGTTGCCCTCGGCGTCCACCGCGAACTGGCGCGGGTTGCCGTCGTCGTCCGTCCCGGCGACGGTCGTCGCGTAGGCGTCCGGCGCACCGTGGCAGCTCTCGCAGCGGATCGCGACGGTCTGCTCCATGCGGCTCGCCAGCGAGGCCGTGGATGGGTTGTTCACGTCGCCGCCGTGCAGGTCGTAGCTGCCGTGGCAGTCGATGCAGCCCATGCCGGCCGAGTAGTGGACGTCTTCGGGCGTGTCGTCGAGCGTGTCGTTGTCGTAGTCCTCCTTCAGGAGGTACTGGCGGTCACGACGGCCGTTGAACTCGCGGTTGCCGAGGACCGGGTCGAACAGGCGCTCGTCGTCGCGCGTGTCCGTGTACGAGGCGGGCTGCGCCGGGTACTGGTCGTTGCGACGGACGTCCTCGTTCTGGTCGAGGCGGATGCCCCAGTACTGCATCACCGTGCGATTCGAGCCCTGGTGGCAGCCCGCGCAGGTGTAGTCGTCCATGCCCTCGACGGTGATCCCGTTCGAGAACGTCTTGTGGACGCTCACGATGCGGTGCGTCTCCGGGTGGGAGAGCTCGGGGTCGTCGATGTCGTCCGGGTCGAGCGGCTCGAGCTTGTTGATGTTCGGGTCGCGGCTGTAGCTGCGTCCGCCGAGGCTGTACGGCATGTGGCACGACGTGCAGCCGGACGAGCGGTAGTCGCCCGTGCGGTTGTTCGCTCCGCGGCTACCGAGGTGGCAGTCGCCGCAGGTGAACGCCATCTGCTCCGCGAGCAGGTGCTCGAGCGGGGAGTCCGCGATGACGCGGTTGCTCGCGTCGACGTCGTCCAGCAGCTCGCCGACGAGGTAGTCGTCGTTCTGGAAGAGCGAGTTGGGGTCGTTGCCCCCGAAGACGCTGTAGACCGGGTACTCGATCAGGCGCAGGACGTCGCCGACCTTGCTGATCGCGTTGTTCGCGTCCGTGACCGCGCGGAAGCCCTGGTCCGCCGCGGTGTTCTCGTACAGTCCCGCGCTCTCGGGGACCTTGCTCGCGGCGCCGACGGCCGCCATGGCGCCCGAGAGGATGCCGGCCGAGGTCGCCAGCAGGGAGTTGTTGACGGTCTCCGCGTGCGGTGCGTGGCACTGGCCGCAGCCCCGTCCCTCGCTGGTCACGCGCAGGTCGCCGGGGTTGATGAACTGCAGGTAGTCGATCGCGGTGTACGTCGTGGGGCCGACCGTGTAGTTCGGGAGCTTGTCGATGCCCGTGAGCGTCAAGCGGTTGAAGTACGCGAAGCGGTTGTTGTCCCAGAACGCGCGATCGCCGATCTGCGGCGGGGCCGGGACGTGACTCTCGTCCTTGTCGTCTCCGGCCGAGTTGCCGCCGTGGCAGGTCGTGCAGGCGATGTTGGCCGCGCCCGGGAACGGGTGGGGGTTCTCGATGCCCGGGCCGGAGTAGTTCCCGGCCAGCGTGCCGTTGTGGCACTGCATGCAGGAGCCACCGACCTGCGCCGTGAGGGTGCCGCCGTCGCCACCGCCGCCGGAGCAAGACGTGGCGAAGAGGGTCAGACCCAATGCGACGGCGCTCACGAGCAGCGCGTTCCATTTCTCACCCATACGGATTCGACCCATCGATGACTCCTCGGACTCCCCCTCGCTCCACGCGTCCCGCGGCCCCCCCGGGCCGCTCGAGGCCTCATCGGCCGAACGCGCTACCTTCGATCTTTCGAGCGCCCAGGGCCGGGACTTGAGGGAATCACTGCTCCGCTTGGGACCACGTGGTCGGGATATGGCAGCGGTCGCAGTTCTCGACCCACCCGAAGGCGAAGTGGTTCGGGTTGTTGGCCCGGGCGAGGTCGTCGCGGTGGCAGGTCACGCACTCGACGTCGACAGGCGTGAAGCGACCGATCTCGGCGCCGATGTGGCACCTGCGGCACGAGGTGGCCGCGTGGACGCCGACGAGCGGGAAGCGCGTCTTGTCGTGATAGTCGAGCATGCCCACCGGGCGCCAGGTCTGCCGCTGGTGGCACTCGTCGCAGTTCGCCCCGAGCGTCCCGATGTGGACGTCCTCGTGGCAGCCGGCGCAGCCGCGAGCGGCGAACGTGGCGACGGGTCCGCGATCGTTGTGGCAGCGCAGGCAGCTGGCGCTCGCGTGAGCGCCCAGCAAGGAGACGCCCGTCTCCTCTTCGTGATCGAACGCGAAGTCCTCGCGCAGCTCGTGCCAGCCCTCGCCCGTGTGGCACAGGCTGCAGTCGGCGGGGAAGCTGTCGTGGGGGAGGACCGGACCGAGCCCGGACCACCAGCGGTGCTGGCGAACGTCGGCGGGGCCGCGCACCACGCAGGCGAGCGTGAACAGCGCGAACAGCGAGCAGGTGATGGCCTTGACCGTTTGACTCGTGATCTTCATGGCGGATCTCAGAAGCTGCGCTGGATGTAGAACCCGAGGACGACGGCGACCTCTTCCGACCAGAACTCGAGGCCGCCGCTGAGCGAGACGCTCCAGCCGTTCGTCCCGGAGTAGTCCATGCTGCCGAGGATGCGGTGGTGGTCGAGGTTGTCGTTGTTGGCGGCGAAGCCGACCTGGTCGCTCTGGAAGTACTCGTAGGAGGCGTCCCAGTGCATCTGGGCGCGCTGGATTCCGTAGCGTGCGCGGAGCCCGTAGTTGGTGCTGAACTTCCCGAAGGAGGTGAAGACCGTCAGGTCGGCGCGGCTGTCGTCGAGGAAGACGTCGAGCTGCTCGAGCCCTACTTCCCCATCGCCGCCGAAGTCGTCCTGGTCCACCCAGCCGCCGACGCGGCCGTGCAGCCGCTGGCGCGGACCGAGCCAGGTCCAGCCGTCGGCTCCAAGTCGTTCACTGTGGTCCTCGTACAGCTGGCTGACGTTGACGGGCAAGTACTCGAAGCGGTCGATCGATGGGAACGCGTTGTGGACGAACGTGAAGGTCGCGCCGTCGCCGCTCTCCCACTGCTTGCTCGAGCTCGCGAAGATACGCGTGAACTCGGGGCCGGCCGCCTTGCCGACGTCGCCGCCGGTGTACCAGTCGACCCAGGCGGTGCTGTGCAGGTCCCAGCCCTCGTCGGCCCAGTAGTCGAACTTGAGGATGAACAGGTCGCGGTCCGCGTTGCCGTTGTGCCAGGTCTTCTGATACGCGCCTGTCGCAGTGACACGCTCGCGCTGGTCGGCGGCCCACTGGTAGAACGCCGAGACGGACATGTCATCGCCGGTGCTGAGCTGCGGCGTCGGCTCGGGCAGGAAGCCGAAGCTCGCGCCTGCGCGGTGGCCGTTCTCCATGCGCTTGTTCCACTCATAGCCGTCGAGCAGACCGAGCTCGGGCACGCCGTTCTGAAGGAAGCGGCCCGCCTCGTGGCGGTTCGTCTGGAAGCGAGTGCCGCCCCAGCTGTACGAGAGCCAGTCGAGTCGGCCGCGAGACGTGGACTCGTCGACCTGGTCGTCCACGAAGGTCTCGCGGTAGTTCAGCTCGCCTTCGAAGTGCAGCTGGCCGCCCTTGCCCATCGGGTTGTCGAAGTGCAGCTCCGTACCCGCGCGGATGAACATGTCCGAGCGCTTGTCGTCGCTCGTCTGGCGGATGTTGCCGATCGAGTACAGCCGGCCCGAGACGATCGGGGCGCGCTCCTCGGGGCGCACGCCGTCGATCGTCGTCAGGAGCGGCATGTCCTCATCCCACTCCTGATCCTCGTTCTGCCAGGGCGGATGCTCGGCGACTGCGGGCGGGACGGCTCCGGTGAAGGCCTCGTCGCCCGCCTCCACACCGAAGCGCGCGAGGGGCACCTGGGCGAAGCCTCGAGTGCCGCGCTGGAGGAGGGCCGACGGATTGTCGAGCTGCACCTCAGCGCTGCGCGCATCGGCGACGCGAATCCGGCCCGCCTGCGCGCGCGTGCCCGGCGGGTAGAAGACGACGCGATCCCCGACGGCCAGGCCGTCGTCGACTCCGCGGTCGACCAGCACGACGCCGGCGGGCCGCAGCTGAGCGATGCGCAGCGAGATCTTCTCGGTCGTCGGCTCGAGGGGTTCCTGCGGAGCGGGAGCCTCTTCGGGCGCTTCTGGCTGCGGCGACTCCGCCGGCGACGGGTCGCCGTCCTGGGCGAACAGCGGCGCGTGCACGAGCGACGCGCACACGAGCCACGGAATTCCAATTCTCATCGCCCTCTCCTCTGCGACCTTCGCAGAACGTCTTGGTTCACGCCGTGGCAGTCGGCGCACTCGGATCCGAGCGGGCGATAGCGGAGGACCTCCGCTTCACCAACCTGCACGGGCTTGTGGCAGGCGGAGCACTCGAGGGTCGCGTGGGTGTTGTCGAGGGGGAACTCGGAGTCGATGTTGTGGTTGAACGAGAGGTCGCTGAACGAGTGCGCGGACTTGTGGCAGCTCGAGCAGTCCGTCGCGCCGTCGACCACGAACTGGCTGGCGTGGGGATCCTGGTGGCAGTCGGCGCACTGATTGCCGCGAGCGGCGCCCCAGGTCCGTCCGCCGTGTGCGCTCTCTGCGCTCGGTCGGAGCGGCTTGTGGCACGCGCTGCAGCTGGCCCGCTCGTGGGCGCCGGAGAGCGGGAAGCGGTTCCACTCGCCGTGGTCGAAGCCGTAGGGCATCGAGCGGAACGAGCTCTCGTCGTGGCAGCGCTCGCAGCCGACGCGCCCTTCGAACGTCTTGGGCATCCCGCGGCCATCGAAGCGCCCTTCGTGGACGTCGACGTGGCCGCTCGCGCAGTCCTGCCCCTCTCCGCAGTCCTCCTCGCTCCG
>CAYGST010000253.1:0-7134 GCA_964352415.1 uncultured Planctomycetaceae bacterium
GCGTGGGCATCGGCGCCCCGACCATCAGCGCAGCCATCAGCATGGCTGCCATCAGCATGGCTGCCATCAGCATGGCTGCCGCCAGCGTGTCTGCGCCCGCCGGCCCGCCTTGGCCCCCGCCGGGCGGGGGGGCGCGCCGCACAGGGCCCGGGGCGCCCTCGCTGCGTTCGGCCCCGTGGGTCGGCGTGCGCCCTGGGGTGAACCCGCCGCCGTCGACGCTCGGAGGTTCAGCGTTCCAGCGGAAGCGTGATGCGCTGATCGTCCGCGTGCGGGTGGGCGGTCTCCTCGACGCCGAGGACGACGCGCGTCTCTTCTTCTTCGACCACGAGTTCGAGCTGCAAAGTCACGTCCGGCAGCTGCACGTAGCGCCGGAGTCGCATGAGCGCGCCACGGCGCGCGTCGCGCAGTGGCCCGGCGCCGGGGATCAGGCCGTGGATGTCCTTGCGCAGCGCGGAGGGTGCGCGCCCCGGCTCGTCGGGATGCAGCTCCAGGAACAGGGCGCGGGCGAGGACGGGGCGCTCCCAGTCGGACGGAACGAACCAGACGAACTCCACGCGCACCTCGTCCTGGCGCGTCGGGTGCCGCTGCGCCTCGACGCTGCGCAGCTCGAGCCCACCTTCGAAGCGCGCGAGCGCCGGGCCGGGCGCGGCGGGCGAGAGCTCCCAGAGACACGGCGTGCTCACGCCACCCTCGGCGCGACGAAAGCGCAGGACCGCGTAGCCGTTCTCGTGCGGGTCATGGAAGAGCCCGTCGACCTCGGCGTTCCGGTTCATCCACTCCCACAGCGGCAGCTGGTCCTGGTGGGACCAGGCTTGCGGCAGGATCCAGGCGTCGCAGGCGTCGAGGAGCTGGCCCGCGCTGTCCTTGCGCGGCTTGTCATCGCCCGGCAGGGAGTGCTTCCGCGCCAGATCTCCGAACAGGTTCGCGGAGTTGACGAGCCCGAGCCGCGGACCGGCCCAGGCGTGGCCCCAGCGCCCGCGGATCTGCACGTGGGCCGCGAGCTTCCACGGCTCGTCGACGCCGAGCGCGCGCGCGCTGGCGGCGTCCGCGGGTAGCGCGGCGACGATCGCTCCGTGGGGGCGGTGCGGGCGCCGCGCGAGTGTCTCGCGTGCGATCGCGACGTAGCCGGCGAGCAGGGCGGCGGCGCCGCCGATGGCGACGACGGCAGCGACCCGAGATCCACGGGCCCTCGTCACTTCCAGAGCGCGAGCACCCCAGAGCCCCGCGATCGCTCCCCACGCCGCGCCGCAGAGCGGCAGCACCGTGACGAGGTAGCGCGCTTCCTTCGAGCGCAGGACGGAGAGCGCGAGTACGTACACGACCGATGTCGCGAGGACGAAGTCGAGCTCCCGGCGGTGCTGCGTACGGCCGCGCACGAACGGATAGCTGAGCAGCAGCGCGAGCCCGGGCCAGGTCAGGACGCCGGGCAGCTCGCGAAAGTACCAATCGAAGCGCTCGCGGACGTACAGCGCGCTCGGCGCGGCGCGCAGCTTCTCGGGCGTGTTCGCGAGGGTCTCCGGGGGCCTCGCGCCGAGCCATTCGGGGGCGAAGGCATCGAGCTGGTCGGCGATGAACACGCCGAGGCTCTCGAACGGCGCGCTCCACAGGAAGGCGTCGAGCGCGCCCATGAGTGCCAGGGGCGGCAAGATCCCGAGCGCGAGCCAGGCCGCGTCGCGCCAGCGCCGCTGCCCGACGGCGACAATCCCGAACGCGCCGATGAACAGCAGCGCGGGGTGCCGCAGGAGCAGCGTGGCGCCGAGCGCGAGCCCCGCGGCGAACGGTCGCTCACGGGTCCAGCAAAGCGCTGCGAGCGCCGCCAACGCGCAGGTTGGCACGTCGGTGAGAAAGGCGACGGACCAGAACACGAGCTCTGGCTGCAAGCCGACGTAGCCGAAGGCGCACAGTCCCGCCCAGCGACCGGCGACGCGCGCGGCGAACGCTGCGGCGGCGAGCGCCGCGACGAGCAGCGCCAGCGAACCGACGGAGCGAGCCGGGCCCGGATCGAATCCGACCGGAGCGTCCTCCGCATCGAGTCGCAGGAGCGGCGCGATCACGAGCGGCAGGCCCCACGGTCGCTTGGGCAGCACGGGCGGCCGCCCGTCGACGCGCAGTCGCTCGGCCATCAGCAGGTACTCGGCCTCGTCGGCGAGGAACACGCCCTGGACGCGCGTCTGCGACCGGGCGCTCTGCCAGGTGACGAGCGCCAGGACGAACAGCGCGGCGAGCCAGAAGAGGCGGCCGCTTCGGCCCCAAGTCGCGCGCTCAGGATCGCCGCTCGGCATCGAATCGAACGCCGCCGGAGCGGACGCGGAGAGGGAGGGATCGCGGGCGCAGCACGGGCACACCAGTGTGAGGCGGGCGATGGCGAAGCGGAAGCCCCGCGGCACCCGCGCTGCCGCTCACTGGTCCCGTGCGGTCTCGGTGCGCGTCCTGAGCGCCTCGCGGCCGAGCCCGGCGCGCTCGTAGCCGTACCCGACGAGGTGCGCGAACTGCGTCAGCCCCATCAGCCCGCTCTGCACGCAGGCGCGGTGGAAGGAGGAGCGGCCGAACGGGTAGCGCAAGATCCCGATGTAGAAGCCCATCGGTTCGTGCTCCGGAACGACGCGCCCGAACTCGGCGAGCCTTCGATGGAGCTGGCAAGCGCCGCGTCCGTAGGTGAAGTGCTGTCGGAGGAAGCGCAGCGCACCGAGCGGATGGTGGTGCCGGACAGTCGCGCGCGGCGCGAAGCGGATGCGCAGTCCACGCTCGACCCAGCGCAGGCACAGATCGCGGTCCTCCGAAGCGGCGAGGGGGAAGCTCTCGTCGAAGCCCCCGAGCGCCTCCAGCTCGGCCCGCGGGAACAGCAGGTTGTTGGTCGTGAAGAAGCTGCCGCTGTCGGGGTCGCTATTGAAGTAGCCGTAGAGGTAGTCGATCAGCAGCTGGCTCGTCTCGGAGCTGTCCGAGGTCGGAATCCCGTTCAGGGTCTGACCGCCGGCGGCCGACGGCGGCTCGATCGTCGCGGCTCCCATCAGCTCGCGCAGCCAGCCGGGTTCGGGACGACAGTCGTCGTCGGTGAACGCGATCCAGTCGCCGCGCGCCGTGCGCAGTCCGGCGTTGCGCGCCGAGGCCGGGCCGCGGTGCTCGCAGCGCACCAGCTTCACGTTCATCGACGTGCTCGCGCGCTCGACGGCCTCGACAGGCGGGGCGCTGCTGCCGTCGTCGGCCACGATCACCTCGTAGTCCTCTCGCGGGAAGTCGAGCGCCGCGAGACTCCCGAGGCAGTCCACGATCGACGTGGGCCGCTCGTAGGTCGGCACGATGATGCTGACCTTCGGCTTCATGGCGTCCATGCCCACACCTCCTCCGCGGGACCGCGAACGGTCCGGGGCGTGCGCTTCGGCGCACACGCAGCGGGCGAGGGGCGGGTCCGGGTGAGGAGCATGGAGAACGAGCGCGAGGATTCCCCGGGGACACGCGTTCGCGCGCCGCGGGCTGGGCTCGGGCTGACGGAAGCCTATCCCGGCTCCGCAGGTGATGCGGCGCTCGTCCCGTGCGGGATCGACGGGATCCGTCCGACAACCCCTGCGCGGGCTAGGATTGGGCGTTCCCGACCCGCCGATGACCCCGACAGAACAGAGCCCGACGCCCGCGGCGTCCCCGGACACGACCGTGGTCGTCGTCCCCCGAGAGCAGTTCAGCGTCGCGCTGCGCTCGCTGGACTCGATCCTGGAGCGGACGTCCGCCTCCCACGAGCTGATCTACATCGACGGCAACTCGCCGCCCGAGGTTCGCTCCGGTCTCGAGAGTCGAGCGCGTGCACACGGCTTCCGGCTGCTGCGCTCGGAGCGCTACCTCTCGCCCAACCACGCGCGCAACCTCGCGCTGCAGCTCGTGACGACGCCGCAGGTGTGCTTCATCGACAACGACGTGATCGTGGAGGAGGGCTGGCTCGGTGCGCTCGAGAGCTGCGCGCGCGAGACGGGGGCGGCGCTCGTCGGTCCGTTGATCCTGGAGGGGGAGCCGGAGGAGAGGATCATCCACGTCGCGGGCGGCGTGTGCGATCTCGTCGGCGAGGCGCCGAACCGCGAGCTGCTCAGCGTTCAACGCCACCTGGGGAAGTCCCTGGTTGAGCTCGACGAACCGCTCGAGCGCTGCGCGACGGGCCTGGCCGAAGTCCACTGCTTCCTGGTGCGGAGGGACGTCCTCGAGCAAGTCGGCGGTTTCGACGAGGGACTGCTCGCGACGCGCGAGCACCTCGACCTGTGCCTCGCCGTGCGCGCAGCGGGGGGTGAGATCTGGTTCGAGCCGGCATCCGTCGTGACGTTCCGTGTGCCGCAGTCGCTCGAACGCATGGACGTCCCGTACTTCCTCCTGCGCTGGAGCGAGGGCTGGACCGGCTCCAGCCTGGACCACTTCACGGCGAAGCACGGCATCACGGCGAAGTACAAGCAGCGGGGTAGCAACTCCGGGTACCGCCGTAGCCTCGTCTTCGCCCCGTTGATCGCGTCGATCGAGCGCGTGCTCGGCGCGCGCGCCGGGCGCGTCGTGAACGGCGTGCTGCAGCGCGCCGAGCGACTCTCGAACAGCCTCTTCGTCCGTGGCGACGGGCGCGGAGAGCTGCACCAGGTCCTGTGAGCAACGACCACGTCCGGCGTTCGGTCGTCGGGGGCACCCAGATGGTGTCCTCGCACGCGCTCCAGTTCGCGATCGGCCTCGGCTCCGCGATGGTCGTCGCGCGCATCGTCACGCCGGCGGAGTTCGGTGTGTTCGCGATGGCCTCGGTCGTGCTGGCGATTTCGACGGGCTTCGGCGACTTCGGCGTGCCGATGGCGATCGTCAACCAGCGCGACCTCGAGGGCGAAGCGCTCGACCGCGTCTTCTGGGTCAACCTCGCGCTCAACGCGGCGCTCGCGCTGCTCCTGTGCGCGCTCGGACCGGCGGTCGCAGCCTTCTTCGACGAGCCGGTGCTCGTACCGATGACCGTCGCGCTGGCCGCTTCGGTGCTGATCCTGGGCGCGAGCGCGCCGCAGGTCGGCGTGCTGCAGCGCGAGATGAACTTCGGCGCCGTCGCACGGCTCGAGGTGCTCGGCATGCTGGGCGGCGCGCTGGCGGCTGTCGGCGTCGCGCTCGCGGGCGGCGGCGTGTGGGCGCTCGTCGCGCAGCAGGTCGTGATCTCCATCGTCCAGGCGACGCTGCGCTGGTCGGCCTGCGACTGGCGGCCGGGCCCGCCGCGCCGCGGAGCGAGCGAGGGCGCCGGCGACATCTTTCGCTTCAGCTCCTACCTGACGTTCAGCCGGCTGCTGATGGTGCTCTCGCGCGAGCTCGACCGCGTGCTCGTCGGTCGCCTCGCGGGCGCGACGGCGCTCGGCCTCTACCACAACGCGAACCGCTGGGCGCTCTTCCCCGTGCGCCAGCTGCACTTCCCGCTCATGGGCGTCGCGGTCGCGAGCTTCAGCCGGCTCCAGGATCAGCCCGAGCGCTACGCCCGCTACGCGCGCGCGAGCTTCCTCGGCTTCTACTCCGCCGTCCTGCCCGGCCTCGTCTTCCTCGGCATCGAAGCGCACGACGTGCTGCTGCTGTTGCTCGGTCCGCAGTGGGACGCCGCCGTGCCGATGTTCCGCGTGCTGCTCGCGGGCGCGGCGTTCTTCGCGCTCGACCGCCTGTGCAAGTGGATCTTCCTCGCCGAAGGGCGCACGCGCGACCAGTTCCTCTGGAGCCTGGCGGCGATGCCCGTGACGGTGGGTTCCCTCGTGATCGGCGCGCAGTGGGGCGCGCTCGGCGTCGCGATCGGGTTCTCGGCGGGCTTCCTGTGCCTCGCGCCGTTCGCGTCGTGGTACTGCCTGCGCGCGTCGAGCCTGTCGAGCGGATTGCTATGGCGCTCTGCCTGGCGGCCGGCGGTGGCGAGCGCCCTCGGAGGCCTCGCGCTCTTCGCCGCGGCGCCGCTGGTGCACGCACCGGAGTGGACGATCGTGCGCGTGACGATCGGACTCGCGCTGTTCCTCACGGTGTACGGGCTGGCCTGGGTGCTGCTCCCCGGCGGACGCGCGGTCGGCGGCGAGCTGCTCGGGGTGCTGCGACGGCTGCGCGCCGGCGACCCGGTCGAGGCGGCCTGAGCGCCTGCGCTCAGCGGCCGCTCGCAGTCTGGCGACCCAGCGCGCGCTCGTAGAGCGCGAGGAAGGCGTCGAGCTGCTTCTTCGGCGTGAAGTGCTCGAGCGCGCGGGCGCGGCCCGCGGCACCCATCTTCGCGCGCAGCTGGCCGTCCGCGGCCAGTCGGCGCAGCGCGTCGGCGAGCGCCCCGGCGTCGCGACGGGGGACGACGAAGCCGGACTCGCCGTGGGCGACGTTCTCGCCGAGGCCGCAGGCGTCGGTGCAGACGACGGGCAGCGCGCAGGCCTGCGCCTCGAGCACGGCGTTGCCGAAGCCCTCCTCGATCGCGGCGTGCAGCTGCACGTCGGCGCGGCCGAGCTCCTCGGCGACGGCGCCACGCGGCAGCGCGCCGGTCCAGGTGACGGAGTCCTCGAGACCGAGCTCGCCTGCGAGCGCGCGCAGCGAGTCCTCGAGCGGACCCTCGCCGACCACGCGGTGCTGCATGACGAGGCCTTCGTCGACGAGCGTCCGCAGGGCGCGTAGCGCGAACTCATGCCCCTTCTTCGGGTGCAGCCTGCCGATGGACACGGTCCGTAGCGGCGCGTCGACGGTCCCGAGCGCGCCGCTCGGGCGCGTGACGACCCCGAAGCGCGCGGCGTCGACCGCGGGGGCGATGCGCGTCAGCGGAACGGAGCCCTCCCAGCCGCGCTCCGCGGCGATCCCCGCGAGGTCCTCGCCGAGCACGTGCAGCCCGCTCGCCTCGCGCCACACGCGGTCGTAGAAGCCGGGCTGGTCGAGCGCGTAGCTCTGGAGATCGAAGCCGCGGAACGAAGCCACGAACGGGGTGCGCGTCCAGCGCGGCCAGTCGATCCAGTGCGCGGCGAGCGTGCCGAACTCGAAGTGGACGAGGTCTGGCGCGAGCGCGATCCACTGCGCGCCGAGGGCGAGGCGCCCGGGCGCGGCGACGCGCGAGAGCAGCAGCTCGCCGACGACCGCGCGCGCGGTTCGCAGCGGCGCGCGCAGGAGCGCCGGGACGAGCCGCAGCGCGGCGACGAACGGCAGCTGCCA